>JAFMKS010000046.1:0-12823 GCA_017852835.1 Paracoccaceae bacterium | reverse complement strand
GGTCATGGGGAATTTGGTAAAACTGATCGAAAGTGGTGCAATCAAACCCGCCCTTGCCGCGACCTATCCGCTTTCTTCGTTAGTGGCTGCGCAAACTGCATTCATCGCCAAAGAGCACTCTGGCAATATCGTGGTTCAACCCTAAGCCCTGAATTATCGTAGGTTCACATGAAAATTTCGCGCATCTCTGTCTATCAAGTCGATCTCCCTCTTGAGTACCCTTATTGGCTATCTGGCGGACGGCTAAAGTTTGAATGCCTCGACGCTACTTTGGTCAAAATTGAAACGGATGAAGGGCATGTTGGCTGGGGCGAAGGGACACCATGGGGGCACACCTATGTTCCCGCACATGGCCCAGGTATTCGCGCAGGGATCGAAACCATGGCCCCATTCATCATGGGATTGGACCCGCGCCGTGTGTTGAATGTGGAACGCGCTATGGATCTTGCTCTACCGGGGCACCTTTATGCGAAATCACCAATTGACATGGCCTGTTGGGACATCGCGGGGCAAAGTGCGGGCGTGCCGATCGCCGATCTGATGGGGGGCGGATCACGCACACCAAAACCAATCGCATCCTCGGTCGGGGCGAAAACCGTCGAAGAAACGCGCGAGGTTATGGATCGCTACCGCGCACGTGGATACATTGCCCATTCCGTGAAAATTGGCGGGGATGTTCAGCGTGATATTGCACGCATTCGGGATGTCGAAGAACATCGTTCAGAGAACGAAATCATCCTCTACGATTGCAATCGCGGCTGGACACGTTGGCAGGCATTACAAGTCATGCAGGCAACAACGGATCTTTGCGTCACGTTTGAACAGCCTTGCGAAACACTGGATGATATTGCCGCTATCCGCCCTCTGCATAGTGCCGCGGTCAGCGTAGATGAAACACTGGTCACCTTGCAGGACGGTGCAAGGATTGCACGCGATGGGTTGGCCGAAGTGTTCGGTATCAAGTTGAACCGTGTCGGAGGCCTGACCAAGGCCGCCCGCCTACGCGATATCGCCTTGGCACATGGTATCGATATTTTTGTCATGGCAACAGGTGGTTCTGTGGTTGCCGATACCGAGGCATTGCATCTGTCCGCTACTATTCCTGATGCCAACATCCGTGCGGTCTGGGCCTGTCAGGACATGCTAACCGTTGATATCGCGGACGGCCGTGGTCCTCGAAACATCGATGGCCACCTACATTTGCCCGAAAGTCCGGGACTGGGCGTGCATCCAGATGAGGCAGCCTTGGGTCGGCCTGTGGCAGTTTACACAGCATAAAGAAAAGGCGCCGATGAGGCGCCTATTTCCGGTTCATGGAAAAGAGCTTTTGTTAACCGTCGAAATCGACTGTTTCGGTTAATCGCAGGGCTAGGCCACGCAATTTGGCAAGTTCCATCAAATTGACCTGATCTGGGTCAAAATCACCCCATGTTTGAACCAAGGCACTTGCTTGGCTACTTGGGGCAACAGGATATTCGTGATTGGCCTCGGCATAGATTTCTTGGGCTTTGGCAGAGGTCAGAAACTCCATAAACGCAAGTGCATTTTCAGGGTTCGGGGCGTGTTTTGCCATTGCGACACCCGAAATATTGATATGCGTGCCACCGTTTTCAAAAGTTGGGAACAGAATTTGAACACTGTCGGCCCACTCCTTTTGCTCTGCATCTGACAGCATGGCGCCCATGTAGTATGTATTCCCAATTGAAATATCACACTCACCCGCCCAAATCGCCTTGACCTGCGCACGATCATTGCCTTGGGGTTTACGTGCCAAATTATCTTTGACGCCTTGCAACCATGCTTTGGCGCCCTCTTCCCCGTGATGATGAATAACCGCAGACGTCAGCGCCACGTTATAGGCATTTGTGCCCGAACGCGTGCAAATGCGCCCCTGCCATTTTGGATCGGCCAAATCTTCGTAAGTTGTGACTTCGCCGTCGGCCACGCGGTCTTTACTGGCATAAACAATCCGCGCCCGTGTCGTCAGACCGTACCAATGTCCATTTGGATCACGATAAAGCTCTGGGACATTTTGGGATAAGGTTGCGCTATCCACAGGTTGCGTAAGGCCCTCATTTACCACAGCCGACAAACGCGAAATATCCACTGTCAAAACAACGTCTGCGGGGCTGCGACGGCCTTCGGCCTTCATCCGCTCGACCATCCCTTTCTGCAGGTAGGCGACATTCACGTTGATCCCTGTTTGCGCGGTGAACGCATCCGTCAATGGCTTGATCAATTCAGGCTGACGATACGAATAAACGTTTACATCTGCTGCCTGAGCGACAGATGCAGCACACATAACAAACGCAGCAACCGTGGATGATAATTTCATTTTTGCTCTCCTTAATTACCATCTTTATCCATTTTCCGACAAATATTGTCAAGATTATATTTCCGATAGTTTTAGTCGGATTAATTCTCCTGTATTCGAGCTTCGCTTTTCAGCGACTTATCTTTTTTATTCACACGGTACCTTTTTGCTTGAATGACGTGCAAATTGCTCTAATGCTGCCTGCACCAACTGGTATCTAAGGCGAGTCAGCTGAGGATTTAAAAGGGAACATGGTGCGCATCCATTGCAACTCCATGACTGCCCCCGCAACTGTAGGCGCTTGGGTGTTCTGCGTGTGCCACTGGATGGAAATCTGGGAAGGTGCAGACCACTAATAGGCGCAAGTCAGGAGACCTGCCATTGGGACTAAAATTCATCTGGGCGGGGTGTCCTAGTTGGTCAGACTTGTTAAATCGCCATGCGATTCATGCAACGACCCTCCCCCATTAGGAGCATGCGATGAGCAGAAGCGCTGTTGAGCAAGTGTTGGTTGATGATGCTGCGATCCGTGACATCGCACAGCCAAAAAAGATCTCGCAGATTTGCTTGACAGAGTTCAGTCAAATCACGCTCGTACTCTGCGCACTTGGTGTTTCAGGTCTTTGCTGGGCCATGATCCTTAGTGTGATCTAGTGCCCCCAATCGTTACCATAGAAAATCTGTCGCTTGGGTTTGGAGGTGCGACGCTGTTTGATGGCCTCAACTGTGATGTCACACAGGGTTCCATAATGGCTGTCGTTGGTGCAAATGGATCGGGGAAAAGTACATTTGTAAAAACGCTGCTGGGCCTACAATCTCCGATGAACGGAAGAATTGAATGGCCAATGGGGAAACCCGCCGAAATTGGATATTTGGCGCAGCTTACAGAATTTGACCGCCGCTTTCCCATCCGTGTGCGCGATCTTGCGGCAATGGGTGCATGGCAAGGCTTTAATCCTTTTGCAGGATTAAACAAAACGACGCGGAATCGCGTGTGTGCGGCCCTTGAAATGGCGGGCATTCTTGATTTGGCAGATCAACCCCTCCACACGCTCTCTGGTGGACAACTGCAACGCGCATTGTTTTCACGTGTTATAATGCAGGATGCGCCACTGATTTTGTTGGATGAACCTTTTTCAGCGGTCGATCAATATACCGAACAACATTTGCTAAGCATCATCGAAACTTGGCGAAGCGAAGAGCGGGCCGTGATCATAGTTTTACATGATTTATCGGCAGTGTTGGACCATTGCACACATGCGCTACTGTTGGGCAATGGACGGGCCAGTTTCGGGACGGTAGATGATATTCTGACCCCAGACCGATTGGTTGCCCAAGGTTACATGTCTTCTAGTCAGGCATCGTGGATGTTTCGCGGACAAACAAACGGAGGGCGCGCTGATGTTTGATCTGATCTCCGAAATGTCCAACTATGCATTCATGCGCCGCGCGTTTGTGGTGACCACGATCCTATCAGCCTCTGTCGCGCCTGTTGGTGCATTTTTGGTTTTGCGCCGCCTATCGCTTGCAGGTGAAGCAATGGCGCACGCCATCACACCTGGTGTTGTCATCGGTTTTGTAACCGCGGGTTTATCCGTGATGTCCCTATTATTTGGCGGCCTGATCGCGGGCTTGGGGGTTGCGGTTCTAACGGCATATTTGGCGCGCAACACAATTTTGCGAAGTGACGCAAGCCTTGCTTCGCTGTACCTAATCGCCTTGGCCATCGGTATCTTTATCCTCTCGGCAGCGGGGTCCGCTGTTCCACTCAAAAGTTTTCTCTTTGGATCAATCCTTGGGGTTGATGATGCATCGATGATTTTGGTGAGCGGTGTTGCCACAGTGACCCTTATGACATTCGCACTTATTTTGCGTCCTTTGATAATGAGCACTTGTGACCCAGTGTTCTTTGAATCACAGGTTAAACGTCCTTGGATTGTGGATCAGGGTTTTATGTTCCTATTGGTGCTGAACCTATTGGCGGCGTTCAAGACATTGGGAACACTGATGGCGGTGGGACTGATGATTTTGCCTGCTACGGCCGCACGATATTGGTCCGGAACTATAACCGCGCAACTGGGCCTTGGATTCATTTTCTCGTTGCTCAGCTGCTGGTTGGGATTAACGCTATCATACATCTTGCCCGAAACACCTTCGGGCCCAGCCATTGTTCTGGTAGCGGGCGCAATTTTTGTCCTATCCGCTCTGTTTGGGCCACTGGGACTGCGCGGGCAATTTAGCGCGACAACGAAATCATAGGTGGGCAACGAATGACTCTCTCACAAAAATTCAGAAATCTATTCGCGGTTATGCTATTCGCATCAATAGCGAGCGCGTCATTCGCCGAAGATCGCATAAAGATTGTCGCAAGCTTTTCAATCTTGGGCGATATGGTGGAACAAGTTGTGGGTGAACATGCGGATGTTAAAACAATTGTTGGACCAGATGCAGATGCACATGTGTACCAACCTTCGGTCGCAGATGCCCGCGCCGTTGCAGACGCAGACATCATTTTCGTCAATGGACTAGGATTTGAAACATGGTCTAACACCTTGATTTCTGAATCAGGAACCAATGCATCAGTCCACGTTGCCACCGCAGGTGTTAAGATTGTAACCGTTGATGGTGAAACAGATCCACACGCATGGAATTCGCTGCTGAATGGTGTGATCTATGTGAACAATATCGCAGCGACGCTATCTGAAAAAATACCCGCAAAATCGGATATGATCGAGGCCAATCGCGCAGCCTATGTGGATCAATTGCTGGCGCTGGACATCGCGACCAAGGCCACGCTTGCAAAACTCCCTGCAAACAAAAGAACGGTTGTGACGGCGCATGATGCCTTTGGATATTTGGCAGATGCCTATGACATGACATTCTTGGCTCCTGTCGGGATTGACACAGAAGCCGAACCAAGCGCGCAAGAGCTGGCTATTTTGATTGACCAACTTAAGGTAGATGGTGCCGCCGCCCTATTCGTTGAAAACATTACAAGTCCCGCATTGGTGAAACAAATCGCGGATGAAACGGGCCTAACCATTGGGGGAAGGTTGTTCTCTGATGCCCTATCCGAACGCGGCGGACCGGCGACCAGTTATTTGGCAATGTTTGAACATAACCTAGACACTTTATTGACTGCCCTGCAGGGAAACTAATTCTAGCGCATGATGAAAGTTGTCCTTTTTGAACCTGAAATCCCGTTCAATACGGGATCTATCGGTCGCACGTGCGTCGCGCTTGATTTAGAATTGATCCTAATCAAACCCTATGGCTTTTCATTGGACGACAAAACTGTAGCGCGGTCAGGCACGCGATATTGGCAGTTCGTAAAGCTTAGCGAATATGACAGCTGGGATGATTTTATTGAAACACGAAGGCCTGATCACGATGCGTTATTTTTGTTTGAAGAGGATGCTGAGCGAAGCTTTTACGAGCCAACATATCCAGACGACGCCTATTTGATATTTGGCAAAGAATCCTCGGGCCTGCCCATGGACTTGCGCACACAGATGCAGGATCGGATGTTCCACGTTCCAATGCGCAATGATCGGGTGAAATCGCTAAACCTGTCCAATGTTGCCACGGCGGTTATATATCAGGCCCTACGCGGGGCGTATGTTTGACCTTTGGACTCACTAAATTCTTGACTATGCGGCGATCTGCATCAACGTTCTAGGGCGGAACAACAGGTAGACCGACACATGTACAAACACTTTGCATTTGCACTTTCGCTCCTCGCCTCTCCCGTTCTGGCAGAGGGGGAATTCAATTCTATCAACCTCGCAGGTACCGTTGTTGCCAACAACAAAACCGGCCTGTCATATGAGGCGCGCGGATGCATCACATCTCTGTCAAGCGATGCGATTAAATCAGGCGCAGCGACAGCAGGGCAAATTTTGGTTCAGCTGGATGATCGCGCCGCTAAGCTGGCACATAAAACGGCACAAGTGCGCCTAAGTGATTTGACAGCCGCCGTCAGTGAACGCGCGTTCGCGATCACCGTTGCGAATGCAGATGTGGCACGTGTCAGCGAAGAACAAGATTTCGTAAATCGCGAATACGACCGCACACGCGTGTTGTTCCAACGGGGTCTGGTGAATGAAACCACACTAGACGCGGCAGAGCGGCGCAAGTTGGACGCAACCTTTGTCGTACAGCGCGCCGAAGAAGCGCTGGAGCGCGCCAAGGATGCCAAAGGACGCGCCGAAATTGCATTAGAGATTGGTGAGCTGGAATTACAAGCACGCGAATTGGACCTAGAGGCGCTAACAGTACGCGCACCCTTTGACGGGGTCTTGTTGAATTTCAATGCCAATATCGGGGATTGTGTTGCACAAGGCAGTCAAGCCGCAGAAATCTATGACCCGACAGAAAAAAGTGTAGAGACATTCGTATACGTCAATCAGTTGGTGGATGCAGACAATGTCGGAGTTGTAGCAGGTAATCCAGTGCAAGTGGTGCGAACAAACGGACAAATTTGTGAAGGTGTCTTTTCCCTGATTGAGACCGAGGCAAACCTAGAATCCCAAAACGTGAAGGCCAAGATTGAATTATCGGAAACCTGTGCGCCTTATCTATTTTTGAACGAAGCGGTTGGGATAAAGACGCTTTCTACAGCATCCTAAGGAAAAGGGCGGCTGGTCAGCCGCCCTTTATGATTTACGCCGAACGATACAGTTTCGTCATTGAGAATTCGCGGTGTCCCAATGCTTCGGCTGCTGTATTGCGTCCGTTTGCTGTGCGGCAGATCATGTCAATCAACTCGTCGCCCGCTTCGTCGATTGTCATTTCACGGCGTAGGATCCCAGACACGTCCACATCCACGTGTTCGCTCATGGTGCGCACTGTGCGTGGGTTTGCTGTGATTTTGATCACCGGAACGATTGGGTTACCCACAACGTTACCCTGACCTGTTGGGAAGGTGTGGATGACCGCACCACCTGCTGCCATCAAAGTCACACATTCCGCAGCCGCAGACGAACTGTCCATAAAGTACAAACCGTTGCCTGATTGTGGTGCTTCTGCTGGCTCTAGGATATCAATGTACTGTGATGTACGACCGATTTTCTCTAGGTTACCCAGCGCCTTTTCTTCAATCGTTGTTAGGCCACCTTCGATGTTACCTTTAGTTGGCTGACTGTCAGATAGGTCATCAGTTTGGTGTGCAAAGATAACGTCGTCTTGATACGCTTTCCACATTTTGTACCAACGCTCACCAACCTCTTCGTTGATTGCACGTTTTTGACAAATGTGTTCGGCACCTGTGATTTCAGATGTTTCACCAAAGAACCCTGTAATTCCTTCTGGCAATAGTTTGTCATACATGTTGCCAACAGTTGGGCAGGATCCCAGACCCGTTGTTGTGTCACTTTCACCGCATTTGGTTGACACCCAAAGTTCAGAGATTGAGCATTCTTCACGCTGATACTCTGACGTCATGTGAACAAACTCTTTTGCGGCCCAGCTGGCGGCACGGATTGTTTCAAAATCGCCCTTTTGTTCGATTGAAAACTCTGCAACTGGCTTACCTGTTGCGCGGATGCCATCGGCGATACGCTTGGTCCAACCTGGTTCAATTCCAATCACAACAACGGCAGCCACATTTGGGTTTGCACCTGTGCCGATCATTGTACGGAAATGCAATTCCAGATCTTCACCAAACTGCAAACGACCATAGGCATGTGGGATCGCCATTGTGCCTTTTACATTGTTCGCAACCGCTTCACAGGCCGCGTTTGAGATATCGTCAACAGGCAGGATCACCACGTGGTTACGTACGCCAACACGTCCATTTTCGCGACGGAAGGCCTTAACGGTCATATTTGAATACTTAGAAGCCATGAATTCTTCTCCTTACCAGCGCTTGGTTTTACAGTTGTGTGTGTGAACGTGTTCACCTTTGGGGATATCGGCGATGATTTTGCCAATGTCCTCGCCATATTTCATGGCTGTGTCGCCCGCTTTCAGATCCTTAAGCGCGATCTTGTGGCCAATCGGCACATCCGCGCCAGACTTCAGGCGAAACGTTGAATTATCATGAGTTACACAGCACAGCATATCCGTCCCTGCTGTTAACCCCTCAACAACAACAACACCAACGTTGTCATCGTGTTCATGAACGAGAAGATGGGGAATTTCAGACATTTAAGTCTCCTCAATGGGTTGGTTTCAAAATTATCTTAGGTGCTTGGCTGGTTCCTGAACGGATATCCTGAAAGGCCTGAGCACCATGGGATAGCGGGCGCGTTTCTGTCCAACTTAGATCACCAAGTTTGCCATCCATCATGGCCTGGGCAGTATCGCGAAAGTCTTGTGATGTATAGGTGTAGGTTCCTGTAAAGGTGATTTCCTGCAGCGTCATGCGGCGGATATTTAATCCACCTAAATCCTGACCTAACCCGATGTGAACGATGATCCCACCGGGGCGCACAGCCTCGGATGCTTGTTCCCGCGTTGAAACATAACCAACGCCGTCAATCACCACATCATAATCATCACCTGATGACACCTGCGTGGGGTCGATCACATGAATATCGTAACGCGTGATGATATAATCACGGCGCACTTCGTTTGGTTCAACCAAACTGACATTTTCAATTCCTTGGGCACGCAGAGACAGCGCGGCCCCCATTCCAATCGCACCACCTCCGAACACCAACGCGCGGGTGGCATCTGATCCTGCTGGGTGTGCCTTGGCAACGCGTGCTGCGTGCCAACCACAGGCAATCGGTTCGGCCAATGCCGCCTGATCAAAGGTCAAGCTGTCGTCAATGATTACCAAATTGCGTTCTGGAATGGCGATTTTCTGCGCAAATCCGCCCTCTCTGGGCTGCATTGAAATGATTTGACGGTTGGGGCACAGGTTATCCTGTCCCGATGTACAGTATCGACATGTTCCACACGTCACCAAGGGGTTGACCGTAATGCGTGCACCATCATGTGCGCCGCCTTCGACAACGCCTGCAACCTCATGGCCTAAGATGACGGGCGCCGGGCGGCGATCATCGTGCCCCAAATATGCGTGCATATCTGATCCACAAATCCCAACACTTTCGACGCGAACGACGCATTCATCTGAACCAGGGTTTGGATCAGCAACATCGCGCATTTCCAATGTTTCGATGCCTGTGTAAACCAGTGCCTTCATTTCGCAGTAAACCCTCCGTCTACCATCAATATTTGTCCCGTGACGTATCCTGAGGCCTCTGAACATAAGAAAAGAATGGGGCCATCCATATCCTCTGGACATCCATTGCGTCCAATACATGTTTGGGCCGCATTGCGGGCCGCGCGGGCATCATCGTTGAATACAGCTGCAGTCAATTCAGTCGGGAAAAACCCCGGGCCGATTGCATTCGCCGTAATACCCTGCCCTGACCATGCTTCGGCCATGGCGCGTGTCATCTGTGTCACGGCACCTTTGGTTGCGCCATAGGCGATCCCCCCCGGAAAGGCGCGAAACGATTGAAGGGACGCAAAATTCACAATCCGCCCCCACGCACGTTCCTGCATCGCAGGGACCAATTTTTGCGCAAGGAAAAACGGCGCTGACAAATTAATTGCAAGCGTCGCGTCCCACCCTTGATCCGTTACATCATCTGCCGCCTCGCGGGTGTTTAATCCAGCAGCGTTGATCAAAATGTCAGGCGCGCCAAATGCACCAGAAATCCGCGCGACTGTTGCGTCCAATGTGTCACGATCTGCCACATCAGCGTCAACGCCAATGCATGCATCGCCAATTTCCGTACACAGTCCATCCAATGCATCCCGACGGCGTGCGACACCAACAACCTTGGCACCCGCGCGTGCCAAGGTCAGCGCAGCCCGCCGCCCTAGACCAGAGGACGCTCCAGTCACACAAGCAACGCGCCCAGTCAGCTCAAAAAGGGATGCAGGATGATCCATGCTAGATATCTTCCGCCGCGGTCAGATCAAAGTTTTCGTTTGGAAAATACTTGCGCAGACGAATATCCGCAGTCCGCGCATGTCCTTCCATACCTTCCAAACGAGAAATACGTGCAGTTGCTTCGGCAACGGGTTTTGATCCTTCGCGCGTTGCACGCTGCCACGTGACGATTTTCATATACTTATGAACACTTAGCCCGCCTGTGTAGCCTGCCGCACCAGAAGTGGGCAAAACGTGGTTCGTTCCAGAGGCTTTGTCGCCAAAGGCCACCGTTGTTTCTTCACCTAGGAACAGCGAACCATAGCAGCTTAGGCGATCCAACCACCAATCCAAATCTTGGGCCTGAACGGTCAAATGTTCAGGTGCATAGGCATCTGATGTCGCAGCCATTTCCTCACGCGTGTCGCAGACCATAACTTCTGCGTAATCACGCCATGCGGCGCGCGCGTTGTCGCGGTTTACCTCTGGCAGATCCTCAATCAGGCCTGGAACCAAATCCATTACCTTTTCTGCCAATGCACGATCATCGGTTACCAGCCAAACAGGTGAGTTATAACCATGTTCCGCCTGACCAACCAAATCGGCTGCAACGATGTCGGCATCTGCCGTACCATCCGCCAAAATCAAACTGTCGGTTGGGCCTGCGATCATGTCGATGCCAACACGGCCAAACAACATGCGTTTTGCTTCTGCAACGAATTGGTTACCGGGACCGACCAAAATATTCGCCTTGGGTAATCCGAAAAGTCCGAATGTCATTGCGGCCACGCCTTGGACACCGCCCATGGCCAAAATCTTATCCGCGCCACAAACATGCGCCGCATAAACAATCGCGGGTGCGATACCTACACCCGGACGTGGTGGAGAGCAGGCAACAATATTATTACATCCCGCAACCTTGGCGGTTGTCACCGTCATGATCGCGCTAGCGATATGGCTATAGCGACCACCTGGAATATAACATCCCGCCGCGTTTACAGGGATGGCCTTTTGACCCGCGATAAGGCCCGGCACCACCTCAGTTTCGAAATCTGAAACGGTGGACTTTTGTGCCTCGGCAAATTTTTTGACGTTGGCATGTGCGAATTCAATATCGCGCTTCATTTTTTCTGGCACCAATTCTGATGCTGCGGCGATAGCCTCATCCGTTAGGATAATTTCGCCGTCATAATTGTCGAATTTTGCAGCATATTCCAACGCTTTTGCATCGCCACCTGCCTCGATATCATCAAGGATGTTGCGTACAATTTCACGTGTTTCTGTTGCGTCACTGCGTGAATGCAGTGGTGCCTTTTTAAGATACTCTACGGTCATTACTATGTTCCTGCCGCCGCATTAGGATGCGGCATTTGCTTTGTTATGTTGAATAGATTTGTAGAAGGCCAAACCGATCAGAACGATACCGATCCCACCGGTTAAAATTTCAGGAACGTGAAAGAGCGATTGTAAGAACATGATAATAGACAGCGCAAAGATTGAATAAAACGCCCCATGTTCCAGATACAAAAACTCTGCCAGTGTTCCTCGTTCAACCAACATGATTGTCATTGAACGCACGTACATCGCCCCGATCCCAAGACCGATCGCGATCAAAAGAATGTTGGTGGTCAGCGCAAAGGCCCCAATCACCCCATCAAATGAGAAGCTTGCATCAAGCACCTCAAGATACAAAAACGCGCCCAACCCGCCGCGTGCACCCATGGCAGCAGTGTTGCTGGCGATGTTGTCCAAATATGCGCCTAACCCATCCACCAACATGAACACCAACAGCCCCATGATGGCCGACATCAAAAAGGCGGCATGTTTGTATTCAGGCAAGAATTGGCAAATCGCGATGATGATGATCAAGACGAATGCAATTTCAAAGCCACGAATTGAAGAAACCCGACGCAGGCGTGTTTCCAATCCAACAATCCAGTCCACTGATTTGTCTTCATCAATGAAAAACTTTAGCGCGACCATCATCAGGAAAGTCCCACCAAAGGCGGAAATCGGACCGTGGGCTTCACCGATGATACGGGAATATTCGTCTGGATCAGACAGCGCCAAGTGCATCGCAGCAAAGGGGTTGATCCATGCGAAAATAGCAACAATCGCCAAGGGAAAGACAATGCGCATGCCGAAAACGGCGATCAATATGCCCCATGTCAAAAATCGACGCTGCCAAACGGGCGTCATTTCCTCAAGCTTGTTTGCATTCACAATTGCATTGTCAAAAGACAGGGCAATTTCCAATGCAGCCAAGATCGCGCCCACGAAAAGGAAGCTGAGCATGCCCCCATATGACCCCGTGGTCGCCCAACCAAGCCATCCAGATAGCCCAAGACCGACAACGGTGACGATCAGGGGCCATTTTTGATAGGATAATGTGGATCTTGCCATCTTGCGCTCTTACCCTCCGAACACTTGGTTCGGGAGCCACAGAACAATCTGCGGGAAGATAAGGATCAGGATCAAACCGACCAACTGGATCAACATAAATTGCATCATGCCCAGATAGATATCTTTCAAATCCCAGTTCGGAACCACACCCTTTAGAAAGTAAGCAGACAGCGCAACGGGCGGAGACAACCAAGCCGTTTGCAAGTTCACCGCAACAA
>JAFMKS010000045.1 GCA_017852835.1 Paracoccaceae bacterium | reverse complement strand
GCGATTTGCCAACACACCCATAACGTCAACCCAGACCCCAAAAGGTGATAATGCGCCAATTCAGGTCGATCCGTTGTTTCAAAGCGTTTGATCGAAATGGCAAAGGCCTCATCCGTCAGAAGATACCCCAAAATGATGCGCCAGCGTAGTGATAAGGGGCGCAAGTATTTTGCGACTGCCGCACTGTATAACATGTGGCGCAAATTGATGACCGCAACAGAGGACCCAACGATCAGGGGCGATGTGCCCGTGGCCCAAAGTTGCGCAAAAACCACCTGAGAGGCACCGCCAAACACGATCGAGGACATCAAGATCGTTTGCAAGGGGCTTAGCCCGCTTGCAATGCCCAAGACTCCAAAAACCAAGCCAAAGGGAACCACCCCCAATTGCAGGGGAAGTTGATCGCCGATACCACGAAGAAATTCACGCATGTTATCGGATGTCATCACGCACCTCTGTTCCATTCACCAGGTGCAAGTCATGGGACATCCGCAGCCAAAGTGCAAATGCATTTCACGCAGGCTTTGGCCTGCCTGCGACATTTCCTGTCGTGCATTGCTTGACACAATCTATGTTGTGCCAGAGGATGCGCGCAAACCAACATAAAAGGATCAAAAATGGGACGCATTGCCGATTTCAAAGCACTTGTAAAATCTGGAAAACCACTTAGCGGCACATTTTTGAAAACCCCTCACCACAATATGATCGAGGTCATGGCACAAAGCGGGTTGGATTTTGTGTGCCTTGATGCAGAACATGCACCCTTTGATCGAGCAGCGATTGATGCTTGTATGGCCGTGTCCCGCGCACTTGATTACCCCGTGTTGGTGCGGGTAGGAGATTCCAGCCCGCGCGAAATTTTATGGGTCTTGGATTGCGGTGCTGCCGGCATCGTGGTGCCCCATGTCGATTCTGTGGAGCGCGCCGAGGAAATCGCACGCACTGCACGTTTTGGGAAAGGCGGCCGTGGATTTGCGGGTACGCCGCGTTGGGGTGGATTTGGTACTGAAAAAATGGCCGATCTTCTGGACCGATCCCAACAAGAAACCGTTGTGTTCGCCCAGATTGAGGAAGACTATGCAGTTCCTTTATCAGATCAGATTGCGGCAATTGACGGTATTGATGCGCTATTCGCCGGCCCTTCTGACTTAACGGTCAGCATGGGACATTCAACGGTGACAGATGAGCTTATTGGTGATGCAATGACTACCATCGGCAACGCAACGAAGGCGCATGGAAAAGGCTATGCGAGCTACATTGGCACAGCTGAAGCAGCCTCAGCTTGGCACGAAAAATTTGGTGTCCAAATCTTCTTTGTGGCTTCAGAACATAACTGGATGCGCAGTGTCGCAAATGCAACCGCCGCGACAATTTCGAAACTATAGAGCAACACAATAGCTCGGGTTTCGGAATTGCGCAGATATTCAAATTCGATCTCTTCAAACATCATTTACTTAAATCTTGAGTGCGTGATCCCCTATCTTGGGCATCGGCCCCAGATAAGACTGTAATCTCTGTCCCTAGTACTTTTTTAAGTATGATCTCCTTTCCTAATTCGTAAGGTCATAATAAAAGTGTTTCTAATCGAGATTGGTTAGTAAAATATTTCTATAAAGCTCCGAAGTTTGCAAATTTGCTTATTGCGCCTTGTTTCGTCTATTCGTAGTTTCAAACCTAAATCTTTTCACAGGAGCCTCCATATGAGCAACGGACCAACATACGGTTTTGATACATTACAAATTCATGCAGGCGCGCGCCCTGATCCCGCAACGGGAGCACGCCAAACGCCGATCTATCAATCAACGGCCTATGTGTTCCGCGATGCAGATCACGCAGCTGCCCTGTTCAACCTACAAGAAGTTGGTTTCATCTATTCCCGCCTGACAAACCCAACAGTCGCTGTTTTGCAAGAACGCATAGCGACTCTAGAAGGTGGCGTTGGCGCGGTTTGTTGCTCATCAGGTCACGCAGCGCAACTGATGGCGCTGTTTCCATTAATGGCACCTGGCAAAAACATTGTGGCTTCAACCCGTCTATACGGTGGCACCGTTACGCAGTTTAGCCAAACAATCAAACGCTTTGGTTGGTCAGCCACATTTGTGGATTTTGATGATCTGGATGCGGTAAAGGCCGCAATCAACGACGATACACAAGCGATTTTCTGCGAAGCCATAGCAAACCCTGGTGGCTACATTACAGATCTGGACGCCGTTGCTGCCGTTGCGGATGATGCGGGTCTGCCATTGATCGTGGATAACACAACGGCTACCCCTTATTTGTGCCGCCCCATCGAACATGGTGCAACATTGGTTGTGCATTCCACAACGAAATATATGACGGGTAATGGCACGGTCACAGGCGGCTGTGTTGTGGACAGCGGTAAATTTGATTGGAGCGCCTCTGGCCGTTATCCGTCCTTGGCTGATCCAGAGCCCGCCTATCACGGGCTGCGTTTCCATGAAACATTTGGCCCGCTGGCCTTTACCTTCCATTCTATTGCCATCGGTCTGCGCGATTTGGGCATGACAATGAACCCACAGGGCGCGCACTATACATTGATGGGTTTGGAAACGCTATCGTTGCGGATGGAACGCCATGTGCAAAACGCAATGCGTATCGCGACATGGCTAGAGGGACACGACGCGGTTGATTACGTCACCTATGCTGGTCTGAAATCATCGCCCTATAATGATCGTGTTGAACGCATCTGTCCCAAAGGTGCAGGTGGCCTGTTCACGGTTGCGCTAAAGGGTGGTTACGATGCATGTATCAAATTCGTGGATAACCTTGAGATCTTTAGTCATGTTGCAAACTTGGGCGATGCACGCTCATTGGTGATCCATTCGGCGTCCACAACCCACCGTCAGCTGACCAAAGAACAACAAGAGGCCGCAGGCGCTAGCCCTAATGTCGTGCGCATTTCCATCGGGATTGAAGATGCCGATGATTTGATCGGCGATCTTGATCGCGCCTTGGCCGCAGCATCGTCAAAATAATGGGATTGGCGCGGTCACTGGGCCGCGCAATCCACCAATTCAATTTCCATCGTAATCATTCTTGAAATCATCACGTTTTCGCGTGTGAGATATCCCGTGGTTCGTGGCGCAGCCGGCAATTCCATTCGCGCAATCACAACACCCCCACCCGATCTATTTTCGCAAATTTCCTGAATAGAAATAAGGCTTTGCCCCGAAGTCATGGCAATCAATTCTGCCTTGTGTAGGGCTGCCTTGACCGCGCGGGTGAGTGCCAGATCATAATCCGCCTGGGTCGGATCATACCGGAAACGAAGATCTGATAGGCCCTCTACATCCAGCGCGGACGCTAAATCCAACACCGTTGCCAGTTTGCTTAGGTCATCCTGACGAATACGCAACGATGTACTGGCGATATAGTCACGCGGCGCGCGCTGTTTCTGATCATAATCGTAACCCAAATGCACAACTAACCGCTGGGTCGCAATATGTTTTTTCGTCAATTTCGTTTTGTTTTAACGCGTTGATCACACCGTCCACGCAGGCGCGCAAATTCAATAAGTTCGCACCCGGATCACGCCCCTGTTCACGCAAGGACACTTTGATCACCGCATAATTTAGGGCGCGGCTCACCTGACCTTCCTCTTCAACAACCAGGTTACCTGTAACAATTGCGAGCGCGGAAAATACAAAGAAAAATCTCGCAAAAAATAGACACATTTTTAAAAACCTCCAACAAACAAGACGTAAACTATGTGCAGTTAGTCTTTGAAACAGGGCGGATTTCTGCCACAGGCGGGGTTTTGCTTCACCTCTCTAGAAACCTGAGATAAAATAATATGGGAAACAGAATATTTTAGTCAATGCGCACATCAACTGCACACAGCCCAAGATTTGCTTTGTCGCTGTCCTTTGGGGGCATCGGCCTAGAAGAATATTCCAAAGGCGCATCTTCAAAAATTGCAGAAGCGATATTTAATAAGGATGATTTCGATCAACGCATGTCCGAACTCTCGCGCAAGGCAGAGGCCATGTCAGGTGACGGTCTGTGTGTTGCCCTAATCATACCAAATGAACAGATCAAGTTTGTTTCGGTTACCTGTCCCAATGACGCCGATCATATTACGATTGATGAGCACATACTGCGTACAATGGATCGGGCGACCCCCTATTCCATGGACGAATTGCGGATTGATCATCATTTGGCCGATGGAACCCTGCATGTTGCCGCCGTCGCATTAGAAACTCTGGATGAAGCCGAGCAATTCGCCAAGCAATACGGATTTTCGCCAGTGGCCTGTATTGCACGGACAGATGCCGACACCTTTCCAGTCGAGGTATTTTTCGGGTTAAGCGATGCGCCATTGGGATTGATGCCGCGCCTGTCCACAGAAGAGCCACAAGAAGAAGTTGAGGAAATCGCACCGCCTATCATCGCATTTGCGCGACTTGGCACGTCAGAGGATACGACAATCATCGCCTCAACAGCACCCCTTCCTGTTGAGGCGCGTGACAGCCTTACCCCCGAAATTGCCACACCAACGGCAAAGCCGATTGCAGCAACCAATGATGCGATCATTGCACAACAAAGCAAGCTGGGCGCGAAAATTGCGGCGCGGATTGCTGAAAACAATGTGGGGCAACCCTGGCGTGCACCCGCGCTTATGCTTCTGTCGATCACACTGATTGGAGGGGCCACTTGGGCCTATCTACGCGAAGAGCCTAACATCGCCCAACCCGAGATTGAGCTGTTGGCGCCAAAGGCCCAACAAACTGCAGGAACAACTGATCCTGCGCCAACTACGCCCGCACCATCACCTAAGACAGACGATGTCCTGCGCGCGCCCGTAACCGGGATGGCGCCGCCCAATCCTGATGTCATTTCAACAGTCGAAACAGATAGCGCAGTTTTAGATCCAGTGGGTGAGTTGTTGACCCCAGAACGACAACAAATAGCAAGCGGAATCGATACAACGCCAACTGCGCCTACCCCAACACTTGATACAGAAAATGCCCCGCGCGCGCCGTTGATCAATATGGCGCGTCCCAATCCCAATGTCATTTCATCAGTCGAAATAGACAGCGCAGTTTGGGATCCAGAGGGTGAGCGAGAATTTAAATTTGAAAACCAAGGTCCCGCGGGTTCTTCGAACTACGCAGATTTGGTCCTGCCCTTCCTGACAGACCCGAAGGTGATTTCCAACGACAAGCTCAAAAGGATTTATTTTGCATCAGGTGTATGGGCACTAGAGCCGGTCGCACCTAGTCTGCCAGATCAAGTAGCGCTAGGCGATATATATCTTGCCTCTATCGATCCAAGCTTCGAACAACAGGATGCGATTGCTTTAGGTGTGATCATTAATCCGTTTGCAGATCAATTTTTTCTTTCGCCCCCATCACCTGCTCCAGAAGGGACGGTGTTTATTTTGGACGAACGCGGCTTGGTAGCCCCTTCATCAGAGGGCACCTTATCGCCCGATGGGCACCGCGTATTTGCCGGCCTACCAAGCTTCCGCCCACCACAGAGGCCAAATCTGATTGACGGACCCGCGCCTGTAGCCATCCGTCTGACGAACACCGGTTTGCCCATAAACGAATTGAAACCCCGCCTACCCCCTCTGTTAGAGGAACGCCCCGTTGTTGTCTCGACAGCGGCGGGTATTCGCCCACGTCTGCGACCAGATGATCTGGAGACACCTGCAACAATCGCAGAGGCGATCGCAAATGCGCAGGCTACTGCAAGGTCGGCTTCGGTCAAGCCGAGGCTGCGCCCCAAAGATTTGAAAATTCCTGTTCAGACTGCGTTAACACCCGCAACGCGCAATCGCCCATCGGATGAAACGGTGATCCGTCAGAATTCATCAAGCTTTGTAGTCGCAAATGCCACCCTAGAGGATGCCATTAATCTGCGTAAAATAAACGTAATCGGAATTTATGGTAGCAGTTCTAAACGCCGCGCGTTGGTTCGCATGATAACAGGGCGGCGCGTTATGGTGGAGGTTGGCGATCGCCTAGATGGCGGACGTGTGGCTGCCATCACTGATAGTGAGTTGCGCTATGTAAAAGGAGGTCGGAACGTTGTTTTGAAAATCCCCAAAGGCTAGGGATTATCACAAGCCGATTTCGCTATTTTCAATTTTTTCACGCTCAATCGTTTCAAAAAAGGCTTTGAAATTGCCTTCCCCAAATCCATCATCCCCCTTGCACTGAATAAATTCAAAAAACTTCGGGCCAATCACGGTTTTGGAAAACGTAGGGCTGAGCGAATACGAAGCGCACGAAGCGGAAAAAGCATTCTATAAACATGATCGACACGCAATGTGAAAGGTCCGTTGTGGGATCCAGAAAAACCCATCTATGAAAATGAGGCCTTCGTCGCCCGCGCCAAAAAATTGGAGCAAGAACTGGAGTCAAGTATGCTCTGCACCCGAGCAGGTGATGCTTTGGATGACGGTGAGGCAAAAATTGAAGAAGGCAAAGCAGAGGGTTAACCCTCTGCAACACCTGCCTCTGCAAAGGTGGCCATGCCCGAGTGGCAGGCCACAGCAGCTTTCACAATACCCAGCGCTGTGGCGGCACCTGATCCTTCGCCAAGGCGCATATTCATTTGAATGATGGCGTCCTTATTCAGATGACCCAACATACGCTGATGCGCTTGTTCTGCGCTTGCGTGGCCCGCAATCACATGGTCCAAGGCCGCAGGGTCCATCGCATGTAGTGTCGCGCATGCTGCTGTACAGATGAAGCCATCCATAATCACAGGAATGTTTAACGTACGCGCACGCACCACAGCGCCTGCCATGGCCGCCAATTCACGTCCCCCCAAACGGCGCAGCGCCTCGATCCCAGATGTTGCATCTGGGTTCGCGGCAAGTCCGCGCGTTACAGCGTCTGCCTTGCGCGCCAGTCCCTCATCATCAACGCCTGTGCCGCGTCCAACCCAATCGTCAGCCGATCCACCAAATAGGGCCGCGGCAATTGCCGCGGCTGCGGTCGTATTGCCAATGCCCATCTCACCTGTGATCAAAATATCGGCATTTTCATCAACCGCGTCCCATCCCGTTTGCAGAGCGGCAACTAATTCTGCTTCGCTCATCGCGGGACCCGCCGTGAAATCCGCGGTTGGGGTATCCAAATCCAGCGCGATTACATCCAATTTCGCGCCAAAGCATTTGGACAATTGGTTAATCGCGGCGCCACCTGCCTGAAAATTATACACCATCTGTTGGGTGACTTCGGATGGAAAGGCGGACACACCCTGTGCACAAACACCGTGATTGCCCGCAAAAATCACAACTTGGGGCGCCTCGATCGCAGGCCGCGCATTTCCGCGCCATGCCGCATACCAAAGAGCGATATCCTCAAGCTTGCCCAAAGACCCCGCAGGTTTTGTCAGCTGTGCATTTCGATCAGCTGCACCAGATGCCGCCTCTTGATCCGCCGCAGGCAGTTCTTTAACTAGGTTTACAAATTCGGCGAGCGATGAAAAGCGGTTCGTCATTGGGGCCTCTTGGGTTAAATGGTGGTGGCTTATTGCCTGTGTCCACCGAAAGCTCAAGTCCCAAACTGACAGGATGGAGACCAAAGACGACATGCACGCGTTCATTCATTCCCCGATCATTCGCGATATTTTTATTTGCATCAGTCTACTGACCCGCCTGCCCGTTCAACTAGATGAACGCGCCTATGAACATCGTAGTGCTGCGGGTTGGGCCTTTCCCTTGGTGGGCGTCGTTGTTGGAACCGCGAGTGCCCTGATTGGCATGTTGTGCATGATTTTGGGGTTCGGGCCAAACATCAGCGCAGGCTGTGTTGTGATGACATCGCTGATCATCACAGGGGCGATGCATGCAGATGGGTTAGCCGACTGCGCGGATGGATTTTGGGGCGGCTGGACGATTGAGCGACGCCTTGCGATTATGAAGGACAGCCATATCGGCGCCTATGGCGTAATCGCATTGATCCTAATCATTGGCCTGCAATGGCAGATCATCGCTGCACTAATGCAGGCGGAAATTGCATTTATCGCCCTGATCTCGGCGGCGGTGTTATCGCGTGCCCCCCTACCCCTGATTATGGTGCGTATTCCCAATGCACGGGGGGCGGGCCTGTCGCATCAAACGGCCATGTCGGATCAAAATGCCGCCTATGGTGCACTGGTACTGGCCGCAATTGTCGCGTTGATCATGATGGGCATTCCGGGCGCGTGGGTGATTGGCTGCGCAGCGGGACTCGCCGTTGCCGCGACCGCACTTGCCAGATGGAAAATCGGGGGACACACGGGCGACACCCTGGGGGCAACACAGATGTTGGGCGAAACATTCACATTGCTGGCTGCCCTTCAATTTTTGGCATAAAAAAACCCGCGTTGCCGCGGGTTTTCCTTAAACTATCTAACCCGAATTAGGCGGCGCGGGATACCAAAACCTCATCCACACGCTTGGCCGCGGCGGTTTCATCGCCATCTGCGACGGCGGCCACTTCGCGTGTCAAACGCTCTAGTGCAGCTTCATACAACTGACGCTCTGAATAGCTTTGTTCGCGATCTGTGTCATTGCGGTGCAAGTCACGCACAACTTCTGCAATTGCGATCAAATCACCAGAGTTGATTTTTTGTTCATATTCTTGTGCACGGCGTGACCACATCGCGCGTTTCACCTTAGCCTTGCCCTTTAGGGTCTTCATGGCCTGATCAATAACATCTGGCGAGCTGAGAGCGCGCATACCGATGTCGGTTGCCTTAGCAGTTGGGACGCGCAAAGTCATTTTGTCTTTTTCAAAAGAAATCACAAACAACTCCATCGAAATGCCTGCAATTTCTTGCTCTTCAATGGATACGATTTGTCCAACGCCGTGGGCTGGATAGACCACATATTCGTTTGGACGGAATTCAGATTTCTTACTTTTAGTCATTCAATTATCCCCTTTTGCATCTGATGTTCAGACGACAAAAACCCTAAGCACATCCCAAGGGATGTCCAAACTAGGTATATGCTGATTTTAGTTAGATACAGTCCAGCGCACTGTATCCATGTCGAGACGGTTCTTCATTTGTAGGCAAAACATACCACAAAAATTCACTGATTCCCACCCTTCCGGGAATCACCGCAGTTTTATCCGCCTTCACCGGGTGTTTCTGAGAAAAATTTCTCAAGCTTGCCCTCTTCGCCATCACGCTCATCAGCTTCGGGCAGCGGGTCTTTTTTGGTGATGATCACGGGCCATTGTTCTGCATATTTGCGGTTAAACTCGACCCATTTTTCTGTGTCTGGTTCGGTGTCTGGACGAATTGCGTCAGCGGGACATTCAGGTTCACATACGCCACAGTCGATACATTCGTCGGGATGGATCACCAACATATTTTCTCCCTCATAGAAACAATCGACGGGGCATACCTCGACGCAGTCGGTGTATTTACATGCGATGCAATTTTCGTTGACGATGTATGTCATTGGCTATCATCCTACTTCATTCTCAAATTGCTTGCTAAAGCAGCGCGGCAAATCAATCAAGAGTGCGCGCGCGGATAAGATCAAGACTGCGTCGATCCTTCTTGGTTGGACGCGCCCCTCCTCTTTGGCTTTGCTCTTGTGGAATTTTTTCCTCGGGCGGGCTTAGATCTTCGTATAGTGTTTGCGCTTCACTGGCGGGACCACGGCGGGTTCCCAATTCGACAATTTTGATCACACGGATTTGGTTGCCTTGCGGAAAGGTCAAAACCGTACCCGCCAAAACGGCGGTCGAAGGTTTGGACACTTTGTTTGCATTAACGCGCACATGACCACCTGAAACCACCTTGGCCGCAAGGGTACGTGTTTTGAAAAAACGTGCATGCCAAAGCCATTTGTCCAAACGGATTTTGGCCTCTGACATGCAACTCGTCCTTACTTTTTCAAACCCATAAGCGCCGCGGCGAATGGATTGTCAGGATCGATTTGTTTTTCTTTCTTGGGCTTGGCCTCGAACGAACGGGCTTTGCCCTGATCGCCGCGGTTTGGTTTGCCCTTGGGCTTGCCGCCCTGCTTTTTGCGTGGCTGATCGCCATTTTGGCGTTTCCCACCCTGCGGACGCGGCTTGGGTTTGCGCCCCCACGTGAAGGTATAGAACACTTCCATCTCTGGAGCTTCTGCCTCGGCGTCTGCCGCTTCTGTTTCCGCAACTGGGGCCTCAGCAGCACCCTCTGCAGGTGTTTCACTTGTGTCCTCTGCCACGGCTTCTGCTTCAATGGCTTGGGGCGCTGAAACAGGCGCTTCGACACGTTGCTTTTCACGCTCTGCGCGCGCAGCAACATATCCCAAACCTTCCATAAGGTTCGCAAATTGTTCAAGCGTCATGCCCGTGATCGACAACATATCGGCGGTGGCTTCAAATCCACCACGGCTGTCTTGGACACGTAGCAAATCAGCCAAACGTTCCAACATATCAATACGAATTGCGCGATCACCTGCATTGCGATAGCCCGACAAACGATCAACACCTGCAGGCGCACTTGCGTCCACTGGAACCGTCACCAAACCGGGCGGTGGGGCTTCGGGGAAAACATCCAATCCTGCGTGCAAACTCCACAACAACAAACGCAAACGTGTTGGTGCGGGTTTTAGCAACAGCGGCATGAAAATAGTGAATTGACCAAACCGAATACCATGTTTGCGCAGCATCGAACGCGCATCCTGATCCAACGCTTTGACTTCGTCGGCAACATCGGCGCGGTTTAGAATGCCCAGCGCCTCGACCAACTGAAATGCAAATCCACGGGCAAGCCCCGTCAACGCTTCGTCATTTTTGACCGCCATCAGCGGTTCGAATAGCGCATTAATTTTGCGATCAATAAAATGCTGTAGACGGCGCTGCACCTTATCTGTGACATCAACGCCTGCTTCTTCATCAACAAACACGCTGACCCGTGGGCGCAGTGGATCATCGCCCGCCAGCAATTTGCCAACTGCATGTTCCCCCCACATCAAGCCGCCCTGATCCGTGAAATCAATTTCCGTATCTGGCGCATTATAGAATTTATCAGCGCGCAAATGGAAATGCGGGACCAAGGCCTGCATCGCTGCTGATTTTAACGTTTTGGCGTCCTGTCCTGCCGCTTGTTGATCTTGACGGAACTGGAAACCTTCTAGACGACCGACGAATTCACCTTCGACGCTCACCTCACCATTTTCATTTACTTCGGCCAAAAGGGCCTCCTTCTGCTTGAGCCGGCGCAACAAAACCGATGTCCGCCGATCCACAAATCGTTGTGTCAAGCGCTCGTGCAGAGCGTCTGATAGCCTGTCTTCTATCGCGCGTGTGGCCCCACGCCAATGATTTTCATCATCAAGCCACCCTGAACGCTGTGCGACATAAGTCCACGTGCGCACAAATGACAATCGTTTTGAGAGCGTATCAATATCACCCTCTGTGCGATCAATGCGTTTAATTTGACGTGCGAACCAATCGTCAGGAACACGCCCAAGATCAAATAAATAACGGAAAATCACCTCTAATAGCGTGGCATGTTCCGCATGCGATATCCCGCGAAAATCGGGGATACGACACACATCCCATAACAGCGAAACCCCAGGTCCGTTTTTCGCCCGCGTTGTGATGTCCGCATTCTGTGACAGTGTTTTTAGAACCATCAAATCGTCGGCTTCACGCGCTTTGACCAAATTTTCTTGGGTTGGGGACACTTCTAACGAATCAATAAGGGCATCAATTGTGCCCAATTTCAGGTCCGCATTGCGCCAAAGCAGTTTTTTCAAAGGGGTAAAGCGATGGTCCATAATCGCATTTGCAACACCTTCCTCCAGAGGTGCTGCCTCGCCCGTAACTCCAAAGGTGCCATCCCGCATACCGCGCCCTGCACGCCCCGCAATTTGGGCCAATTCATTGGGCGCAAGCGGACGCATCCGACGTCCATCAAATTTATTCAGCGCGGAAAAGGCGATGTGGTTCACATCAAGGTTCAGCCCCATACCAATCGCATCTGTTGCAACCAGATAATCAACATCCCCATTTTGATAAAGCTCAACCTGCGCGTTTCGCGTCCGCGGGCTTAGCGCACCCATGACCACGGCCGCGCCCCCTTTTTGACGGCGGATCAATTCGGCGATTGCATAAACGCTATCGACAGAGAACCCGACAATCGCGCTACGTGGGGGCATGCGGGATATTTTTTTGGATCCTGAGTAGGTCAACTGGCTCATCCGTTCGCGGCGCATGATTTGAACGTTTGGCACCAATTCGGTGATCGGCCCACGCATGGTGTCCGCCCCTAGGAACAACGTTTCTTTTGTACCACGCGTGCGCAGCAGGCGATTGGTGAACACATGACCGCGCTCAGGATCAGCGCAGAGTTGGATTTCATCCACCACCGCGCATTCGACGCCCATGTTCTCTGGCATCGCCTCGACCGTACAAACCCAATACGCAGCTCGTGGGGGAACAATGCGTTCTTCGCCAGTCACCAAGGCCACAACCGAGGCCCCGCGGATCGCAACAATTTTGTCGTAAACTTCGCGCGCCAATAAACGCAATGGCAGGCCAAACACACCCGAGCGATGCGCCAACATCCGTTCAATCGCGTAGTGGGTTTTCCCAGTGTTGGTCGGCCCCAAAACCGCAACGATGCGCGCACTCATTTCAATGCCCCAAGCTAAAGTGGTAGCCCAGAGACTTTTTCAGCGACCCGTGAGCGCGCATTAATTACCTGTTCAAGATGCGGATGTATAGCGAGAACTTCGTCATAGGCGCGCAGGGCAAGTTCGGGCGCCTCAAGCTGTTCCAGGATAACGCCAAGCCCTGTCAGTGCCTCAAAGTTTTGGGGATCAAGGGACAACGCATGTTCCAAATCAGACAGCGCAGGACCGTGTAATTCCAATGCCAAATAGGCGCTGGCCCGCCCTGTCCAAGCGGGCGAAAATTCGGGTGCCAATTCGATGACCGCGGTAAAATGTTCGGCGGCCAATCCATGTTCCAAACGGTTTTGCGCGTTCTGTGCGCGTTTCAAAAGCAGGTCCACCACATTTGACCCAGACTGCCGCCACAGAAAACGGACTTCTTTCTCCAAAAGAACTGACTCAGATTGTGTTGCATTCGATAGTTTTTGATAAAGCTCATCAAGTCTGCTAGATTTTGTATCAGCTACTGAAAAACTGGGTGCGCACAGAGAAATAGCGAGTAAAGTTGCCGTCAGGGCATATTTGAATTCGGGATATCTATTCGCCATACCTATTATATTAGGGACCAGCTGGGGAATTTCCAGCATATTTAACGAGGATTGATGATGAGCGATGTAGTCGCAGCAGCGGTAGATGCGTTGAACGAAAAACTTGGCGGAAGCGGTTTTGACGGGATCGCGAAATTCGAAATCGAAGATGAAGGCGCAATCGTAATTGACGAAGGCGGCGCACGCGCAAGTGATGATGCCGCTGATGTCACACTAAGTGCAAGCGCAGATACGTTTCAGGACATTTTGGCGGGCAATTTGGATGCAACCTCTGCGTTCATGACAGGCCGCCTAAAGTTGGATGGTGACATGGGATTGGCCATGCGTTTGGGAAGTGTTCTAAGCTAATGCACTATGCGGACGCGCCATATCGTCATGATTTGGCCGATGGGCCAGCCGAGTGGTCATGCCACTGGATCACGGCCGATGACGGCACAAAATTGCGCGTCTGCAATTGGACACAAGCAACCCCACGGGGAACGGTTTTCGTTTTTCAGGGGCGCACAGAATATATCGAAAAATACGGCCGCATTGCACAAATGTTGGTTCAGTGCGGCTGGAACGTTTTGGCGATTGACTGGCGTGGCCAAGGATACTCTGAACGCCCAGAACATGATCCAATGCAGGGGTATGTCGATCACTTTGCCCAATATCAAAAGGATATCGATGCGCTGATTGACTATGCAAAATCCATTGATCTGCCAAAACCCTGGAACATGGTGGGACATTCAATGGGGGGATGTATAGGACTTCGCGCCCTACATCGCCGTGGCGATGAATTTGATCACGTCACCTTTAGCGCCCCAATGTGGGGCATCGAATTTGGCACATTTATGAATCCCTTTGCCAGCACAATTGCGAAAATTGGCGTCAGTTTGGGATTTGCCAAATCCTATGTCCCCTCAGCCAGTTCGGAGTGCTATCTGTTGATGGGCGAATTTGATGGCAACCGCCTGACAAATGATCCCGAAAATTGGCGTTATATGGTGGATCAGGTAAAAGGCGATCAGGAATTACGCCTGGGCGGACCCAGTTTTTCCTGGGTCAACGCCGCCGTCATAGAAATGAACGATTTGATGTCCAGCACGCCACCAAATGTTCCAGCCATGACATTACTTGGAACCGACGAAGCAGTGGTCAGTTCAAAAAATATCCGCGATCACATGAACAAGTGGGATAATGGTATTTTGTTAGAAATACAAAACGGACGCCATGAAGTTTTGATGGAACGAAGCGACCTTATTCAGAAACTGATCCGCGATATCGACGCCTTTTTCCGCGATGATGTAATTGTAGAAAGCGCATTGATCGCCGCGGAATAAACGCCCCTTGCACCTCATTGGTTCGCACCCTACCTTAGCCATATTCTGACCAATGAGGCGTATTATGTTTATCACTCCATCCCCTGTTTTTGACGCATCTGTTTCTGGTGGCGCGGACAACCTTGGCAATTTGCCAGAATGGGACCTGAACGATTTATATCAGGGAACAGATGATCCCAAAATTAATCAAGATTTGGTGTGGTTGGAAAGTGAATGCGCGGCATTTGCTGCCGATTATGAAGGCAAGTTGGCGGAGTTAAATGCCGACGATATGCTGACCTGCATTCAGCGCAATGAAAAAATTTCGACAGTTGCGGGCCGCATCATGTCCTTTGCAGGATTGCGGTATTATCAACTGACAACAGATGGTGAACGGACCAAATTTTTGTCCGATGCGCAGGAAAAGATTACCGTATTCACAACGCCGTTGGTATTTTTCACACTGGAATTAAACCGCCTGTCAGAAGAGGCGCTGACCGCATTGTTCGACGCAAACGCCGATCTGGCACGCTATCGCCCTGCCATTCGCCGTATTCGCGCATTGGAACCCCATCAACTTTCTGATGAATTAGAAAAATTCCTACATGATCTGGGCGCTGTTGGGGATGCCTGGGAAAAATTGTTTGACGAGACAGTTGCAGGTCTGACATTTGATATCGAAGGTGAAGATCTGAACATCGAAGCGACGCTGAACCTTTTGACGGAACAGGATCGCAGCAAACGCGAAATGGCGGCGCGTGAATTGGCACGTGTCTTTGGTGAAAATATCCGTACCTTTGCCCGTGTTCACAATACGCAGGCCAAGGAAAAGGACATCATTGATCGCTGGCGTGGCATGCCAACCCCACAAACAGGGCGCCACCTATCCAACGATGTCGAGGCCGAAGTAGTCGAAGCGCTGCGTGATGCGGTCGTGGCCGCCTACCCAAAGCTAAGCCATCGGTATTACGAATTGAAACGCAAATGGCTGGGCCTTGATAAAATGCAAGTCTGGGATCGCAATGCGCCTCTGCCCATGGAAAGCGATCGCATTGTTGATTGGGATGAGGCCCGTGAAACTGTGATGAGCGCATATGGTGCATTCGACCCGCGCATGGCCGACCTGGCCCAGCCGTTTTTTGACCAAGGGTGGATTGATGCCCCCGTGAAATCCGGGAAAGCCCCAGGCGCATTTGCGCACCCCACCGTCACAGATGCGCATCCCTACATCATGTTGAACTATTTGGGCAAACCGCGCGATGTGATGACCCTAGCCCATGAATTGGGCCATGGCGTGCATCAGGTGTTGGCCGCCGATCAAGGGGAAATGCTATCTTCTACTCCGCTGACATTGGCGGAAACGGCCTCTGTCTTTGGTGAAATGCTGACGTTCCGCACCATGCTGGACAAGGCCAAAGATCAACAAGAACGCAAGGTGATGTTGGCGGGTAAGGTTGAGGATATGATCAACACCGTCGTGCGTCAGATCGCGTTTTATGATTTCGAATGCAAATTGCATGATGCGCGCAAATCAGGTGAATTGACCCCAGATGATATCAACGCATTGTGGATGTCGGTGCAGGGCGAAAGCCTGGGACCAGCGTTTGAATTCATGGACGGGTATGAAACATTCTGGGCCTATATCCCTCACTTTGTGCATTCACCTTTCTATGTATATGCCTACGCCTTTGGGGATGGATTGGTAAACGCGCTTTACGCGGTTTATCAGGATCAACCAGCGGGGTTCCAAGACAAATATTTCGACATGCTACGTGCAGGCGGATCAATGCATCACAGCGATCTTTTGGCGCCCTTTGGGTTGGATGCGGCTGATCCGAAATTCTGGGACAAAGGTTTGTCCATGATCTCGGGCATGATTGATGAACTTGAGGCGATGGAAGCATAATTTCGCGAAAAACGCCTCCGCCCATTGACTTTCGCATAATTTAAGCAAAATCAATCTGTACGGGGGTTTTGTCCATGTGGAAACAACTAGCGGTATTTATTTTTATGACACTTGCAACGCAGGTCGCGAGCTTTGAATTTGAAAGCATTGATGGCGGCAAAATTGATCTATCTGAATTTCAGGGGAAACCCGTTCTTATCGTGAACACGGCCAGCCGTTGTGGATTTACAGGCCAGCTTGAGGGCATGCAAAAACTGCATGAAACCTATGGGCCCAAAGGTTTGGTTGTTTTGGCCGTGCCATCAAATGATTTTCG
>JAFMKS010000117.1 GCA_017852835.1 Paracoccaceae bacterium | reverse complement strand
GCGATATCCTGCGTTGTTTTACCGTCTGACACCCATTCCAATGCCTCTCGCTGACAGTTCGTTAACCGTTTACCAGATGTTGTCAAATGGGGGAGGGACATGATCTTCAAATGCGCAACATTGTAGATCAACTGAATTTCTTCGCCTTTCTCGGACCAAATTTTATCAACGTCCTATTGTGAGAGTTGCGGCTTTGCAGTCAACGAAATCGCGCCGCGCGACAGCGAAGAAATACCCATGAATCTGATCGTATAGCTCGCATTCACATTATGTTGACGATTGAATTCAACAACCGCACGCGTTTGTTTGTCCAATTGATTCTTGGTATATAGACTTTGTATAAAACGCCAACTACGGGCACCGTCATTTTTGAATGGCCCATTTCACCATTGGCGTATTCATTAAGTGTTAAGTATCAACAAAACCCTCTAAACAATCTATTTGATGATTGCTCAGAATTAGAAAATCATTTGGATCACCAACACTTGTGCCTGTTGTGAACCTTTAAAAGCCATAAAGAAGGAGATCAAAACCGTTATAATCCATACCCTTAAGAAGCAGGTTCCACAATTCATCTGTATCCTTTGCCGCGCTCATTTTGAATAGGAAGTTCGTGAGATCCATCTTCACCGGCGTTCTTTGCTAATTATATTTTTAACATAATTCACATTATACGATTAATGTATTGATAATGTGTTGCGCGCGGCTGTGATAAAAAATCAATGCTACTGAGGTCTCACCTATCGTTAATTATATGGACAACGCGTGCACCACTTTCATAGTATCTAGATTGCAAATTGGTAAATATTTCACTATACTTATCGGTAATCTTTAAACACAAATCGCTATCGTTTTCTGTCGTAGTATATTTTCCAAATTGTTCCCCCAAAACCGTTCCTGGTGCAATCCCTCGGCCCGAATAGCCAAAAACCGCATACCCATCTTTGCCAATCCTCATGATTTCAGGGATTTTATTTTTCGTCATCGCAATCCGGCCTGACCACGATTGTGACAACTCGATCTTTACATTTGGAAAAACCCGCTTAATTGCACGCTGCGCCCATCCGTCGTGAATGTGACGCCCAATCGTGTCATTAGTTTCCCCCATGGCGCCAAAGACCAATCGGTTGTCGCGTGTTTTGCGAAACGAACTCATAATTAATGCCGTGTCCCAACACCCATGGTGATCGGGCAAAATGGCATCAAAATCACGCTGCGACAATTTTTGACTAACACACTGAAAATACGACACTATTGATGTTTCGTACACCTGTGTCGCGGATGTTAAATTGTTATATGCATTTGTTGCAATCAATAGTTTTGATGCACGCACATGCCCACCGCTTGTCGTGACATGCCAAATATCATCCCGTTTGATGCGAACTGCGGCCGTTTTTTCGTAAATATGCACGCCCTCGTCTGTCGCAGCGCGTGCCAAACCGCGCGCATAGTCCAGCGGTTGAATAACGCCAGCGCGTGCGTCAAACAATGCCCCGTGATACATGTCACTGCCAACATGGTGCGCCGTGGTCTGCGCGTCCAACAGTGTTACTGGCGCACCACGGCTTTGCCATTGTTTTTCGCGTGCGCATAGATCAGAAATTGCCTGACTCGAGTGCGCAAGATGCAAGGTTCCACTTCGATGCGCATCACATTGTATTTCATAGGTTTTTATTAAATCAAAAACACGATCAGGACCCGTTCCCAAATCATTAATAAGGCGTTCACCACGCGCATCCCCCAGCGTTTGTTTGATCTGATTTGGCGGCAACCATAGCCCCGCATTGACCAACCCAACATTGCGCCCCGACCCTCCATGTCCGATGGTGTTCGCCTCAATCAGGCATACACGCAATCCTTCTTGCGCTGCAACACGTGCCGCGTTCAGCCCCGTAAATCCGCCGCCAATCACGACCAGTTCGACTGTGATGCTGTCGGTTAAAGGTGGAAATGCAACCTGTTCAACTGCTGCATTCTGCCAATGATTTCGCGACATTAAAAGAAGGCTTGCAAACCAGTCTGCGCGCGCCCCAGGATCAGGGCGTGGACATCATGCGTTCCTTCGTACGTATTCACCGTTTCCAGATTGCACATATGACGCATGATTTGGAAATCCTCTGAAATGCCGTTTCCGCCATGCATATCCCGTGTGGTACGCGCTATATCCAAGGCTTTGCCACAGTTATTGCGTTTGATCATGGAAATCATTTCGGGCGCTGCACGGGCCTCGTCCATCAAACGTCCCACACGCAATGCGGCCTGAAGGCCCAGTGTGATTTCGGTTTGAATATCGGCCAATTTCTTTTGGAAGAGCTGTGTTTGGGCAATTGGACGATTGAATTGTTTGCGATCCAAACCGTACTGACGCGCCGCGTGCCAGCAGAATTCGGCAGAGCCCAAAACGCCCCAGCTAATCCCATAACGTGCGCGGTTCAGACAGCCAAACGGGCCTTTCAAACCACTGACATGGGGCAGCAATGCATCATCACCAACCTCGACACCGTCCATGACAACTTCCCCCGTGACAGAGGCGCGCAGCGATAGTTTTCCACCGATTTTCGGCGCACTTAGGCCCTTCATCCCTTTTTCAAGGATGAAACCACGGATTTTACCATCATGCGCATCGGATTTGGCCCAAATCACAAAAACATCAGCCAAAGGTGAATTGGAAATCCACATCTTTGATCCGGTGATCCGATAACCGTTTGCCGTTTTCTGAGCGCGTGTTTTCATCCCCGCTGGATCAGACCCCGCATCAGGTTCGGTCAAACCAAAACAGCCAATTAACAAACCGCTGGCCAAACCAGGGAGATATTTTTGACGCTGTTCTTCGCTGCCATAAGCATAAATAGGGTACATCACCAGTGAAGATTGTACCGACATCATTGACCGATATCCGCTGTCCACACGTTCAATTTCACGCGCAACCAGGCCATATGTCACATATCCGGCCCCTAGCCCGCCGTATTCCTCTGGAACTGTGACACCCAATAAACCCATGTCGCCCATCTGACGGAAAATCTCTGGTGCGACCTCTTCTTCGCGATAGGCATTGATCACGCGAG
>JAFMKS010000116.1 GCA_017852835.1 Paracoccaceae bacterium | reverse complement strand
CGATCCAGCGATCTTTGGTGGCGAATTGGGTACATGTAACCCAGGTGCATAATACACCTAGGCCCCGCAGTATTTGCGGGGCCAACTCTCTCACTCACAACTAAATCGACGCAGCTTTCACAAGCTTTTGTACATCTCGACCTCACGGCGGGGTCTAGGGGGCCAAATGGACCAAATCATTCTTCAAATCCTGAACGGGTTGGACAAGGGCAGCGCATATGCGCTGATTGCCCTAGGTCTAACGCTGATTTTCGGCACACTTGGTGTCGTTAATTTTGCACACGGTGCACTCTTTATGCTTGGCGCGTTCTGCGCAGTAACATTAAGTCGTATCTTGACGATCTCTCATACGGTCATTGATGAGACCAAGAAAGACTTCCTTGGGAACCCGCTGAAAGTTGAGGTTCCATATGTGAATGACTGGTTTGGCGAAGCCACAGGTCAAGCGATTATCGACTGGTCAGTTCCGCTATCCATTCTGTTCGCAATTCCTGTCATGATCGCGATTGGCGTCATCATGGAGCGTGGGCTAATCAAACATTTCTACAAACGTCCACACGCCGATCAGATCCTTGTGACATTCGGCCTTGCGATCGTTTTGCAGGAAATTGTGAAGTACTATTATGGTGCGAACCAAATCCCAACACCAGCGCCTGAAGCGTTTATCGGTTCATTTGACTTTGGTGCTCTTATTGGAATGGATCCTGGCTCTATCATCTATCCTTACTGGCGTATTGTTTACTTCTGTTTTGCGATGATCCTGATCGGTGCTGTGTTTGCCTTCTTGCAATTCACAACATTCGGCATGGTTGTTCGCGCGGGTATGGCGGATCGCGAAACAGTTGGCCTATTGGGCATCAACATTGACCGCCGCTTTACGGTTATGTTCGGCATCGCGGCTGCGGTCGCAGGCTTGGCCGGGGTGATGTACACACCAATTAACCCACCAAACTACCACATGGGCATGGATTTCCTTGTAATTTCGTTCGTTGTGGTTGTGGTTGGCGGCATGGGATCGCTCCCTGGTGCGATCCTTGCTGGCCTTGTTTTGGGTATTCTTGAAAGCTTCGCGTCTATGCGCCAAGTGATAGAATTTCTGCCAGGCATCAACCAGGTCGTCATTTATCTGGCGGCGATCATAATTTTGTTGACGCGTCCACGTGGATTGATGGGCCGTAAAGGTGTGATGGAGGACTAATCATGCTTGGACTTTCTAAAAAAGACGCATCACTCCTGATCGCAGTCGCAGTATTGGTTGCTCTCGCACCAATATTTCTTAACCCATTCCCTGAAAACAGTGCACTTGCACAATTCAACGCGGGTTACCCAGATTTGATGCAGCGTTTCGTAATTTTTGGCATCTTCGCAATCGGGTTTAACATCCTGTTCGGCCTAACGGGTTACCTATCATTTGGTCATGCCGCTTTCTTAGGTGCCGGATCATATGCGGGCGTTTGGATGCTAAAATTGCTGACAATCAACGTCATCCCAGCAATTCTGATTTCAACGGTTGTCGCGGGACTATTCGCGATCTTGATCGGGTACATCTCGCTTCGTCGTTCGGGTATTTATTTTTCGATTTTGACCCTTGCCTTCGCACAGATGTCCTTTGCATTGGCAGCATCTGTTTTGACACCTATTACGGGCGGCGAAACCGGTCTACAGACTGCACTGAACGATCCACGCATTCTTGATGGTTTGAACGACAGCGGAAACATCCCCGCACCGAATTTATTTGGTTTGGAAATGGGCGATAGCCTACAGGTTAATGTTGCAGGTTGGCTGTGGACATTCAATGCAGGCTACTATGTTGCAGGAATCATCATGTTGATTGCTTTCTACGTCGCGATCCGGATCTTCCGTTCGCCATTTGGAATGATGTTGCGTGCGATTAAATCAAACCAACAACGCTTGAACTATACGGGTTTGAACACACGTCCCTACATGCTTGCATGCTTTGTGATCTCTGGCATGTATGCAGGTCTTGCAGGTGGCTTGATGGTTGCGATGGACCCACTTGCCGGCGCTGAGCGTATGCAGTGGACAGCATCTGGTGAGGTTGTTTTGATGACAATCCTTGGCGGTGTTGGCACATTGATCGGCCCAGTTTTGGGTGCCGGCTTGATCAAGTACTTTGAAAACATCTTCTCAAAGATCAACAGCAACCTTCTACACAAGTGGTTCTCATTCCTGCCAGATGGGCTTGAGGATTTCGTTGTGACAATCATCTACCCGTTCATCGGTAAGGGCTGGCACCTAACATTGGGTTTAATGTTCATGGGCGTCATCATCTTCTTGCCAGGTGGCTTGGTTGAGTTGGGACAGCGTATCTCGCGCTCGTTCTCAAAAAACAAAAACGATGCTGCTGAGCATAAGCCTGCAGAATAAGGAGTACATGAACAATGGGTATTCTTGATATTAAAGATGTAGGCAAACGCTTTGGTGGTCTTCAAGCACTAAGTGATGTAACCTTGAACGTCGAGGAAAACACATGCCACGCGATTATCGGACCAAACGGTGCAGGCAAATCAACATTGTTGAACTGCTTGATCGGTAAATTGATCCCTGACACAGGCAGCGTTATGTTTGACGGCCAATCGGTTTTGGGGCGCACACCTTATGAAATTAACCAGCTTGGTATTTCGCGCGTGTTTCAAACACCTGAAATCTTTGGCGATCTGACTGTTTTTGAAAATATGATGATCCCAATTTTTGCCAAGCGCGACGGTGCCTTTGCATTGGATGCCATTTCCGACTTCATGTCGCACAAGGACGTAGTTGAACAAGCGGAAAACGAGTTAGAGGAAATGAACATGGCTGACAAACGGCATATGCATGCCGCGTCCCTATCTCGTGGTGACAAACGTCGCCTGGAAATCGGTATGTGTCTAAGTCAGCAGCCGCGTTTGTTGTTGTTGGATGAACCAACAGCGGGTATGGCACGTGCCGACACGAACAACACAATTGATCTGTTGAAAGAAATCAAAGAAGAGCGCGACATCACAATCGCAATCATCGAACACGATATGCACGTTGTGTTCTCTTTGGCAGATCGCATCACCGTTTTGGCCCAAGGGAC
>JAFMKS010000115.1 GCA_017852835.1 Paracoccaceae bacterium | reverse complement strand
AGCATTGATAATGAAGAACGGAATTTGGGAATGCGGTGCATCGCAGCACCTGTGTTTGATTTCAATCGAGAGGTGATTGCAGGCATCTCGGTCTCTGGGCCGATAAGCCGCGTTGGAACTGAAAATTTGCCCGAAATCAGTGTCGCTGTGATGCACGCATCAGAGGCATTGACCGAGGCGATTGCGGGCACACCACCCTCTGACTAATGGCCCGTGTTCCAGTCTCCCTCGGTGCGGGGTTACAATCAAAGTGAAACAAAAAATGTAGACAGAACGTGATTACAGGCTAATCTGAAGTATGTGCAGTGGCTATGAAAGTGCCTGTCGTCGATGCATTCTGCGATGCAAACTACATGATCCTGTGCGTAAATTTTGGGTGCTGCGCTTTACGTTACAGCACCCATACGGGAGGTAAAAAATGAAGAAAATAATTGGAACAGCGGCACTGTGTGCTGCGGTAATGGCTGGTGGTTCGGCGTTTGCATTTGAATGTAAACGTGGTGAAGCATCCTTTGATAAACCCGGCGGGTTTCCAGAGCGTGCTTTGACAATGATCGTACCATATGGTCCTGCAGGTGGATCGGGGCAGGTTGCTGCTGCGATGGCTGAAGCGGTGACGGAACTGACTGGCATTCCAATCAATCGCGATCACAAACCGGGTGGGTCTGGGACCGTTGGTATGACGGCCTATATGGCGGCACCCGCAGACGGATATAACGTTTTGGAACATATTGATGATGCATCCTCTGCGCATGCACTGGATTCATCGCTTCCAAACCCAGCTGAGGATTTGATTCCGCTGGTGGTAAGCCAGGTGACATTCAGTCAGGTCTATATCCGCACAAATGAAACACGCTTTAGCGACTGGCCATCCTTTGTAGAATGGGTCAAGGCGCAAGACGGTAAAGCAACCATTGCGAACGTCTCGAAAGAGGGATCAATGGAACGCGTCACGATGGGCTTTATCACAGATGCAAGTGGTATGCAGATCCAGCAGATTTCATTCGATAAGGGCGCCCCACGTTACGGCGCGTTGTTGGGTGGACAGGTGGACGCCCTGTTTGAACAACCAGGTGATGTGCGCAACTTCTTGGATGCGGATCAGTTCAAGCCGATCCTGACTATCTTTGATGAACGTCCAGGCGCGTTTGCAGATACCCCAACACACCGTGAAATGGGAATGGATTTTGATCCACTGCTTCGTTTCCGCGGCTTCTACGTGCACGCAGATGCACCCGCGGATCGTGTTGAATGGCTAAAATGGGCATTCCAGCGCGGATATTGTGAAGACAGCTATCAGGCATTTAACGACTCAAAATTCATGACAGTGATCGACAGCTATCGTGATACGGATGGTGCCAAAGATTTGATTGCCCGTTCAATCGACCAATATCGCGAAGTCTACAAGGCCATGGGCCTAGACGTGAAATAAACAAACTATAATCAACATAGCATGGCGCCCCTTGGCGCCATGTTTTCGGTTGCGAGCATGGGAATATACTGTGGGACGACTAACACTCAGTAATCTGATCGAGGCCGCGATCTTTTTCTTGATCGTCGGCATTTTTTACGCCTTTTCGTTTGAATTTAACCAACCTATCGAAATCTATATCTTTGGCGCCACTGCATGGCCGCGGGTTGTGATTTTCTTGTTGCTCTTGGCGACGCTTGGCAACCTTTGGTTCCATTATCGCCACGGGAACGCGACACAGGCGACATTGGGGCAAACAGACGATAAAGCCGATTTTAGTGAGGTTGGAACCGTGCGCCGCATGGTTGCCGTTCTGCTGACACCTTTCGTGTTTGCCTATCTGCTGAAACCTGTCGGGATATATTTCAGCGCACCGTTTTTTATTGCCTCAATCATTTGGTTGTTTGGCGAACGCAGATGGAAGGCGATCTTGATCATGACGCTGTCCATTTACTGCGTGTTCATCGGATTGTTCCTAATAATTTTGAACGCCCCATTGCCCCAAGGGAATGTATCACCCTTCTATGATTTTAGTGCTTGGGTGCTGAAACTAAATGCCAAACTACAAGGGATTTAACGCAAGATGATCGAGAATTTCTTAGCGGGTTCCGCAGCTCTTTTTGGTGATCCCTTTACGATAGGTATCTTTGTCTTTGGTGTCGTAGGTGGCATGTTGTTCGGGGCAATCCCCGGGGTCAGCATGCTGACACTCGCCGCAATTTTGTTGCCCTTTACCGCGGGTTTGGAACCTGCGCAGGGTGTGATGTTATTCGCGGTCATCTACTGTACTGGCACCTATGGCGGTGCGATTACCGCCATTTTGTTCAACATCCCAGGGTCCGCCGAAAACGCACCCACGGCATTTGACGGCTATCCTATGACGCAAAAGGGTCAATCGGGCAAGGCCGTTGGCGCTGCCGTTTTATGTTCGGCGATCGGCGGGATTGCATCGGCCCTTGTCATGATGGCCGCAACCGAACCATTGGCGAATTGGGCGATCCGCAATATTGGCCCCCCCGAAATCTTTGCGCTTGTCTTCTTTGGTCTTGTGGTTGCCTCCTCTGTTGGGGCGCGCACCATTTGGAAAGGGTGGATATCGGTCCTGATCGGTTTGTTGATCGCAACGATTGGCCAAGATCCCGTGGGCGGCATCAACCGTTACAATTTCGGTATGACAGACTTGGCCGCGGGCATTGCGTTTATCCCTGCAATTTTGGGGTTCTTTGCCGTTTCTGAAATTTTTGTTCAGGCGGAAAAGAAAGCCAGCGGGAAATATCAGGCACCCAAGGTCAGCATGGCATTTCCCTCATTTATTGAATTGTGGATGCATAAAATTGCCGTCCTGCGTTCCATATTGGTTGGGTTCTTCTGCGGCATCCTGCCGGGTATTGGCGCCACATTGGCAGCGTTCATGAGTTATGGCGAAGCCGTGCGGTGGTCCAAAAACCGTGAAGAATTTGGAAAAGGCAAGCTTGAGGGTGTGATTTCCGCAGAAACCGCAAACAATGCGGCAACGGGGGCAGCGATGATCCCACTGTTGGCCTTGGGCCTGCCTGGGGGCGCACTGACCGCGATGATGGTCGCCGTGTTCCAAATGCACGATCTGCAACCTGGTCCCTT
>JAFMKS010000044.1 GCA_017852835.1 Paracoccaceae bacterium | reverse complement strand
CAATCGTGCCGATGTTACAATGCGGCTTACTGCGATCAAACTTTTCCTTTGCCATCATGGCCTCCTGTTAATTTAGGATCAGCCCTACACATGCAGGACTGATCGTTTTCCAATTAGGCGTATTTCGCCTGAATTTCGTCTGAGATGTTCTGTGGAACTGGGTCATAGTGATGGAACTGCATCGTAAACTGCGCACGTCCTGATGACATAGAACGCAAGTTGTTGATGTAGCCAAACATATTCGCCAATGGAACCATCGCATCAATCGCAATCGCGTTGCCGCGAGGCTCTTGACCCTGAACTTGGCCACGGCGAGATGTCAAATCACCAATAATGTTACCAGTGTACTCTTCTGGAGTGATAACTTCTACGCTCATGATTGGCTCAAGAAGTTTCGCACCCGCTTTTTTCATGCCTTCACGCATACACATACGTGCCGCGATTTCGAACGCAAGAACAGAAGAGTCAACATCGTGGTACTTACCGTCGATCAAAGCAACCTTAAAGTCGATCACTGGGAAGCCTGCCAATGGGCCGCTATCCATGACTGACTGGATGCCTTTTTCAACACCAGGGATGTATTCTTTTGGAACCGCACCACCAACGATACGTGATTCAAATGAATAACCTTCGCCTGCTTCAGTTGGCGTGATGATCAATTTGACCTCACCGAACTGACCAGAACCACCAGATTGTTTTTTGTGCGTGTAAGCGTGCTCAACCTCGTGCGAGATTGTTTCACGATATGCCACCTGTGGCGCACCGATGTTCGCTTCCACTTTAAATTCACGCTTAAGACGATCAACCAAGATATCTAGGTGAAGTTCGCCCATGCCCTTCATGATCGTTTGACCAGATTCTAGATCTGTTTCAACGCGGAAAGATGGGTCTTCTGCCGCGAGACGTGCAAGACCAGCTGACATTTTCTCTTGGTCGCCTTTTGTTTTTGGCTCAACGGCAATCTCGATCACAGGATCAGGGAATGTCATTGTTTCAAGAACGACAGGCTCCTTAATGTCACAAAGCGTGTCACCCGTTGTGGTTTCTTTCAAACCAGCAAGTGCGATAATGTCGCCTGCGAATGCTTCTTCGATCTCTTCACGGTTGTTTGAGTGCATCATCATCATACGACCGATACGCTCGCGCTTACCTTTGGTAGAGTTTAGAACGCTGTCACCTTTGTTCATTGTACCTGAATAGATACGTGTGAACGTCAATGAACCAACGAATGGGTCGTTCATGATTTTGAACGCGAGACCAGAGAATGGCATTGCATCGTCTGCACGACGTGCGATGTTACGCTCTTCGTTTTCGTCACCTGGTGCGAAGCCCATGTAATCAACAACATCCAATGGGCTTGGAAGATAGTCGATAACTGCGTTCAACAATGGCTGGACGCCTTTGTTTTTGAACGCTGAACCGCCAAGAACAGGAACAAACGCCATTTCCAATGTGCCTTTACGTAGTAGGCTACGTAGTGTTGGAACATCTGGCTCTTCGCCTTCTAGGTACATCATCATCGCGTCGTCGTCCATTTCGACGGCCGCTTCGATCATTTTACCGCGCCATTCGTCGGCCATGTCTTTTAGGCTGTCACGAATGTCTGTTTTGATCCATGACGCGCCAAGGTCTTCACCCTGCCACAACCACTCTTGCATAGTGACAAGATCGATCAAACCTTCAAGCTCGGTCTCTGCACCAATTGGAATACCGACTGGAACAGCGCGCGCGCCTGTACGATCTTCGATCATGTTGACACAGTTAAAGAAGTCCGCGCCGATTTTGTCCATTTTGTTAACGAACACGATACGTGGAACTTTATAACGGTCTGCCTGACGCCAAACTGTTTCAGTTTGTGGTTCAACACCTGCGTTCGCATCAAGAACACAAACAGCACCGTCCAAAACCGCCAATGAACGTTCAACTTCGATTGTGAAGTCAACGTGACCTGGGGTGTCGATGATGTTCAAGCGGTGCTTTGGTGTGTCAGCGTTTTCACCATCTTCTGTACGTTCCCAGAATGTGGTTGTCGCCGCAGACGTAATTGTAATACCGCGCTCTTGCTCTTGTTCCATCCAGTCCATGGTGGCCGCACCGTCGTGCACCTCACCGATGTTGTGTGACTTACCTGTATAGTACAAGATACGCTCAGAGCAGGTTGTTTTACCTGCATCGATGTGCGCCATAATACCGAAGTTACGATATAGATCTAATGGATATTCGCGTGCCATTTTTTAGCTGCCTTATCTGAATTACCAGCGGTAATGGCTGAATGCTTTGTTCGCATCGGCCATTTTGTGTGTATCTTCGCGCTTCTTAACAGCCGCACCACGAGAGTTCACTGCGTCAAGTAGCTCACCCGCTAGGCGCTCTTCCATTGTGTTTTCGTTGCGTGAGCGAGACGCAGAAATCAACCAACGGATCGCAAGCGCTTCACGGCGCTCTGGGCGAACTTCGACTGGAACTTGGTATGTTGCACCACCAACGCGACGCGAACGAACCTCAACAGAAGGTTTGATGTTGTCTAGCGCTTCGTGGAACACCTCAACAGGTGTGCGCTTTACTTTTGACTCAACACGGTCAAGAGCATTGTAAACAATCTTTTCAGCGACAGATTTTTTACCATCGATCATAAGGTTGTTCATGAATTTTGATAGAACACGATCACCAAATTTGGCGTCGGGCAATACTTCGCGTTTTTCAGCAGCGTGACGACGGGACATTCAAATTTCCTCTTACTTCGGACGCTTAGCGCCGTATTTCGAACGGCGTTGCTTACGATCTTTAACGCCTTGTGTATCAAGCACACCACGTAGGATGTGGTAACGCACACCTGGAAGGTCTTTCACACGACCACCACGGATAAGAACAACTGAGTGCTCTTGCAGGTTGTGCTTTTCACCAGGGATATAGCTGATGACCTCAAAGCCGTTTGTTAGGCGGACCTTAGCCACCTTACGCATCGCCGAGTTAGGTTTCTTTGGAGTAGTCGTGTAAACGCGAGTACAGACGCCACGTTTTTGTGGGCACTGCTCTAGGTGCATTGACTTCGACCGTTTTACTTTTGGCTGCCGTGGCTTACGGATCAGCTGTTGAATCGTTGGCATTCCGGTAAGTTCCCCGTTCGCTCAAACTAAAATATCATGCACGAGGTGTCCCGTGCGGCTCAGGTCGCATATCGCGCGTCCGCAATACACAATCACCGCATGCGTTCCCAAATCGCGGAAACGACGCGGCGGATTTTCAGAGGATCGAGGCAGGGCCTGGATCTTGACCACTTCAATTATGAAGTTCGGCGATGGGGCGACCCCCACTCCGAGATAGGGCGCGTATAGGCAGAGTCGGCACCATTGTCAACATCTGAGCAGAAAGCTTTCATATTCTGTTCACATATGGTTGGACAATGCCCCATTTGCCCAGAAACTTTCCCATATTACGGAACCATATCGTGGGAAAAACGATCAGATGCAAGTGATTGGGCTTTGTCGATTTTCATACCCCGCATTGGGCGGATTTCAACGCGAACATGAAACCATCGAACAGCGTAAGGCGTTTTTGTATGACGAGGCCCACTTAAAACATCGGTTGCGATTATTTCGGGCGTTCAACCTACCCTCAATCCTTGCTCAGACTGACACGGATTTTCAGTATTTGGTCCTAGTTGGCAATGATTTGCCCGTCTGGGCCCGCGATCAGTTGAACGATCTGACCAAATGGGCGGATCACATTAAAATCCTACCATACCCCCCACATCCACATCGCCAGATTGCGGAGCAAGTCATCCTGGATCATTTGGACGTCGCACATGCGCATTCAATTCAGTTTCATTTGGATGATGATGCGGTTCATCGCACATTCATTGAACGTTTGAAAACCACTGCAGCGGTTGGTGTGATTGACTACGCAAACAAACCACGCTTTGCCCTCGACTATGCACGCGGTTATGCGATCCGGCCTTCGGCCGAAGGATTGCAGGCCGAGGAATTGGTGCGAAATTTATGGACCCCCGCATTAGCAGCGGTGTTCAAAACATCGGCCAATAACACCGTCATGAATTTTGGTCATCACAAACTGGACCAACATATGCCCGTGATCAGCGATTGAGACACACCCATGTTCCTTCGATCATTTCATGATGAAAACGACTCAGCATCCGCAAGAGAGCTGGATCGTTTCAAATTCACGCCTCTCACCGCTCAACAACAACACCACTTCAAAACCGACTTTAACTTCGATATTGATCTGATTAAGCAGTTGTGGACCGACGCCTAATGCGCGCCTCTCGCAACATGGTGTAACCTCCAGATAGTGCGATAATCGCCGCCCCAATCAGCGTTTGCGCATCGGGCCAATCGCCAAACACCCACAGCCCAATGAACAATGTCCAAATCACTGCCGAATATCGGAACAGCGCCACAAACGAGATGTCCCCAACGCGCATGACCAAAACACTGAATGCGTACCCACCGACGATAAAGAAGGCCGAGGCAAGCAAACAGAATTGATCAAGCCCAGACATGTGCGTGAAATCGGCCCCGATCATCATGATGCCAGAATAGACCGTGACCGAAAGTGACGCGAGCAAGGTCACAAAAAGAGATGGAACTGCCTTGGACATCGCGCGCGTTGTTAAATCGCGCGCAGTCACACAAAGAACGGCGATCAAAACATAGATGGAATAAACATCAAATCCATCGCTCCCTGGACGCACGATCAACATCATGCCCCCAAAGCCCACCAAAATTGCAAGCAAACGCCGCCAGCCAATCGGATTTTTAAACAACAACACCCCGCCTAGTGATACGGTCAATGGCAGGGTCTGTAAGATTGCCGTGACATTTGCAATCGGCATGTGAATCAAGGCCGTTAAAAAGAAATAGGCCGCCGCAATTTCAGATGCAGATCGCGCGATCATCAACGTCCAATCGCGTGCGCTATGTTGAAATTTCAGCGCCTGAAGATACCAACACATGATCACCAATGCGACTGTTGCCACGATCCCACGCAGAAACAAAATCTCGAACAAAGGGATGTGTCCGCCCAGCAGTTTCACAAAGGTGTCATTCAGAACGAATGCCGCCATGCTAAGCATCATGAGCGTCGCGCCGCGTTGATTATCTGTCATGAATGGATCCGTGTTTTTTGCCGACTGTGCAGTGATTTTTTCACCAAGAAAAGAGGCATAAAGAAAAGGGCGCCGCATGCGACGCCTTTTCCAGTTCATATTTGATCTTCTTATTCGGCGTCTGGCTGATCATCCGTCGGTGCCGCGATTGCGACCGCCTGCTGTGCCTCTTCCTGACGTGCCTCGATCACAACATTGTCGCGATCCGTCGCGATACGACTAACGCGTTGTGTTGCACCACCTGTGCCCGCTGGGATCAAGCGTCCAACAATCACGTTTTCTTTCAGGCCGATCAACTTATCACGCTTACCTTGGACAGATGCCTCGGTAAGAACGCGCGTTGTTTCCTGGAACGAAGCTGCAGAGATAAACGAACGCGTTTGAAGTGACGCTTTGGTGATACCCAATAGAATTGGTTCACCTGTCGCGGCACGACCGCCTTTTGACAGCGCTTTTTCATTCGCTGCTTCAAACTCGGCGCGATCAACATGTTCGCCCTTCAGAAGTGTCGTGTCACCGCTGTCAAAAATTTCATATTTCTGAAGCATCTGACGTACGATCACTTCAACGTGCTTATCGTTGATCTTTACGCCTTGCAGGCGATACACGTCCTGAACTTCGTCAATCATGTAGTTTGCCAAGGCCTCAACACCCATAATCGCAAGGATGTCATGAGGTGCAGGGTTGCCATCCATGATGTAGTCGCCTTTTTGGACGAAATCGCCCTCTCCAACTGGGATGTGCTTGCCTTTTGGCACCATGTATTCGACTGGTTCACGTGTCTCATCTGATGGTTCGATCGAGATGCGGCGCTTGTTCTTGTAGTCGCGGCCAAAGCGCACATAACCATCGATTTCCGCGATGATTGCGTGATCTTTTGGACGACGTGCCTCGAACAATTCGGCAACTCTTGGCAAACCACCTGTAATGTCTTTGGTTTTTGCACCTTCACGTGGGATACGTGCCAATACATCACCTGCGCAGATTTTTGATCCGTCCTCAACAGACAAAATCGCATCCACAGACATTGGATATGTGATAGGCGCACCCGCGTCATTGCGAACCGGCTCACCATCATCTCCCACCAAGATGATTTCAGGTTTCAAATCATTGCCGCGTGGCGCTGCGCGCCAATCAACAACGATTTTCTGCGTCATACCAGTTGCGTCATCAGTTTCTTCACGAACCGCAATACCGTTCACAAGGTCCACATGTTTCGCCATACCATCCTTTTCTGCGATGATCGGCAATGTATATGGATCCCATTCAAACAGTTTTGCACCGCGTTCGATTGTATCGCCCGCTTTGACGAACAATTTTGAACCATAGCTCAGCTTGTGTGATGCACGCTCTTCACCGTGTTCATCCATGATGCGCAACTTCATGTTGCGGCTCATGACCAAGATTTCACCATTCGCATTTTCCAAGATCGCTTCGTTTTCGAATTCGATCTTACCTGGTTGCGATGCCTCTTGGAACGATTGCTGACCACCCTGCGCAACACCACCGATGTGGAATGTACGCATGGTTAGCTGTGTACCTGGTTCACCGATGGATTGTGCCGCAATGATGCCAACGGCCTCACCCACGTTCACGATCGTACCGCGTGCAAGGTCACGACCATAACACTTGGCACACACGCCTTCGTCTGCGTCACAGGTCAATGGGCTGCGGATCCGCGCAGAGGCAACACCCGCCTCATCAATCGCATCTGACATCAATTCATCGATCAGCTCGCCTTTAGCGACGATAACTTCGTCCGTTCCGGGACGCATGATATCTTCGGCAGCGACACGGCCCAAGACACGTTCCGCAAGCGTTGCGATCACTTCACCATCATTCACGGCAGGTTCTGCCGTGATTGAGTTTTCAGTACCACAATCATTTCCACGAACGATACAGTCCTGTGCCACGTCAACCAAACGACGCGTTAGGTAACCAGAGTTCGCCGTTTTCAACGCCGTATCCGACAGACCCTTACGCGCACCGTGGGTTGAGTTAAAGTACTCAAGAACTGTCAAACCTTCTTTAAAGTTTGAGATGATTGGCGTTTCGATGATATCGCCGTTCGGCTTCGCCATCAAACCGCGCATACCGCCCAACTGCTTCATCTGGGTGACAGAACCCCGCGCGCCAGAGTGCGCCATCATGTAAACAGAGTTTGGTTCGTTCTCTGCGCCATTTTCATCCTGACCAGGTGCCGAGATCGTGTTCATCATCGCGTCGGTGACTTTATCGTTACACTTTGACCATGCATCAACAACTTTGTTATACTTTTCGCCCTGTGTGATCAGACCGTCCATATACTGTTGTTCAAAGTCTTTTACTTGGTCACGTGTTTCTTCAACGATATCCCATTTGTCATTCGGAATAACCATGTCATCCTTACCAAAGGAAATACCTGCTTTGAACGCTTCACGGAAACCCATGGTCATGATCTGGTCACAGAAGATCACAGATTCCTTTTGACCGCAGTAACGGTAAACCGTGTCAATGACGCGCTGAACGTCCTTTTTACGCAATAGGTTGTTCACGAGGTCAAACGGTGCCTTCGCGTTTTTCGGCAACAATGCGCCAATACGTACACGTCCCGGTGTGGTTTCGTAACGCTTAACCACATCATTGCCGTGTTCGTCCACTTGCGGGATACGCGCCATGATTTTCGCGTGTAGGTGAACCGCCCCTGAGTCAAGTGCGTACTGCACCTCTTCGATTGAACTAAAGACCATGCCTTCACCCTTCATGCCTTCACGCATGATCGTGGTGTAGTATAGGCCCAAGATCATGTCCTGTGAGGGAACGATAATCGGCGCACCGTTTGCAGGTGACAGAACGTTGTTCGTGGACATCATCAAAACGCGCGCTTCCAATTGTGCCTCAAGGCTCAATGGAACGTGAACCGCCATTTGGTCACCGTCAAAGTCCGCGTTAAACGCAGAACAGACAAGCGGATGAAGCTGGATCGCTTTCCCTTCGATCAATACGGGTTCAAACGCCTGAATACCCAAACGGTGAAGTGTTGGCGCACGGTTCAAAAGAACTGGGTGTTCACGGATCACTTCATCCAGAATATCCCAAACCTCTGGACGCTCTTTTTCAACCAATTTCTTGGCCTGTTTCACGGTGGACGACAGACCTTTGGCCTCAAGGCGGCTGTAGATGAATGGTTTAAACAGCTCGAGCGCCATTTTCTTGGGCAAACCACATTGATGCAGTTTCAACTCGGGACCCGTCACAATCACAGAACGACCAGAGAAGTCGACGCGTTTCCCCAAAAGGTTCTGACGGAAACGGCCCTGCTTACCCTTCAGCATATCTGAAAGCGATTTCAATGGACGCTTGTTCGAACCTGTAATGACACGACCACGACGGCCATTGTCAAACAAGGCATCAACAGATTCCTGCAACATCCGCTTTTCGTTACGCACGATGATGTCAGGCGCGCGCAGTTCAATCAAACGCTTTAGACGGTTGTTACGGTTAATCACACGACGATAAAGGTCGTTCAAATCAGACGTCGCAAAACGACCTCCATCCAACGGCACCAATGGGCGCAATTCTGGTGGGATCACTGGAACAACTGTCAAAATCATCCATTCTGGACGGTTGCCAGACTCAAGGAAGCTTTCGACAACCTTTAGACGCTTGATGATCTTCTTTGGCTTAAGTTCGCCAGTCGCCTCTTTCAGCTCAGCGCGCAGCTGCTCTGCTTCGGCTTCAAGGTCGATTTGTGCCAACATTTCTCGGATTGCTTCGGCACCGATGTTCGCGGTGAACGCGTCCATGCCATAGGTGTCCTGCGCGTCCATGTATTCTTCTTCGCTTAGCATCTGACCGTATTGAAGATCGGTCAGGCCAGGTTCGATAACCACGTAGTTTTCGAAATAAAGAACACGTTCCAAATCACGCAATGTCATATCCAGCATCAGACCGATACGGGATGGCAGTGATTTCAGGAACCAGATGTGTGCAACGGGTGAGGCCAATTCGATGTGGCCCATGCGTTCACGGCGTACTTTTTGAAGAGTAACTTCAACACCACATTTTTCGCAGACAACGCCGCGATATTTCATGCGCTTATATTTTCCGCACAGACATTCGTAATCTTTGGTTGGGCCAAAGATACGCGCACAGAATAGGCCGTCACGCTCTGGTTTGAACGTACGATAGTTGATGGTCTCTGGCTTTTTGATTTCGCCGTATGACCATGACAAAATCCGCTCGGGTGAGGCCAAAGAAACTTTGATTTCATCAAACATCTTTGGAGACGCTAGCGGGTTGAATGGGTTTGTTGTGATTTCCTGGTTCATTTTGATTTCCTCAAATTAGGGACGAAGGGGTGGGGAATAAGGGGTGACCGTTATTCCTCGTCCTCTGCATCCAGGAGCTCCATATTTAGGCCAAGGCCGCGGACTTCTTTGACAAGAACGTTAAAGGATTCTGGGATCCCCGCTTCAAAGTTGTCTTCACCCTTAACAATCGATTCATAGACTTTGGTCCGCCCAGCAACATCGTCTGATTTCACTGTCAGCATCTCTTGCAACGTGTAGGCTGCGCCATATGCCTCCAATGCCCAAACTTCCATCTCACCAAAGCGCTGACCACCGAACTGGGCTTTACCACCCAATGGCTGCTGCGTAACAAGTGAGTATGGGCCTGTTGAACGGGCGTGGATTTTGTCGTCTACCAAGTGGTGCAGTTTCAATAGATACTTCACACCAACAGTCACTGGGCGGCTGAATTGTTCGCCTGTGCGACCGTCAAATAGAACTGACTGACCTGATTGATCAAATCCTGCGCGGACCAATGCGTCGTTAACGTCCGCTTCGCGTGCACCGTCAAAAACAGGTGTCGCAATTGGAACACCACGTGCCACATTGCCCGCCGCTTCGATCAACTGATCCTCGTCCATGCCAGTGATGCCCTCTTCATAGACATCTTCGCCATAGGCGATGCGCATCGCCTCGCGAACGGGTGTTAGATCCCCGCTGCGACGATACTCTTGGATCGCGTCATCCACTTTTAGGCCCAGACCTCGTGCAGCCCAACCCATGTGTGTTTCCAAAATCTGACCCACGTTCATCCGTGATGGAACGCCAAGTGGGTTCAAACAGAAGTCAACGGGTGTGCCGTCCTCTAGGAATGGCATGTCCTCCATCGGAACAACGCGTGAAATCACACCTTTGTTTCCGTGACGACCCGCCATTTTATCACCCGGCTGAAGCTTACGCTTCACAGCGATGAACACCTTGACCATTTTCATAACACCCGGAGGAAGATCGTCGCCACGACGGACTTTTTCGACCTTATCCTCAAAACGTGCGTCTAACGCGCGTTTTTGTGCCTCATACTGTTCATGAAGGGCCTCAACAATCTGCGCATCTTGCTCATCCGCAAGCGCCAATTGCCACCAATGGCCACGTGTCAAAGACGACAACAGCTCTTCTGTGATTTCAGAATTCGCTGCAACGCCCTTTGGACCTTTGACCGCTGTTTTGCCCATGATCAGATTTTCAAGACGCGCATAAATGTTGCGGTCCAAAATGACCAATTCGTCATCACGGTCACGTGCAAGGCGTTCCACCTCTTCACGTTCGATCTGCAATGCACGTTCGTCTTTTTCAACACCGTGACGATTAAAGACACGAACTTCAACCACAGTACCGTAGTCACCCGGTTTCACACGCAATGATGTATCACGAACGTCAGAGGCCTTTTCACCAAAGATCGCACGAAGGAGTTTTTCTTCTGGCGTCATTGGGCTTTCGCCTTTTGGTGTGATTTTACCCACCAAAATGTCACCTGGTTGAACATCTGCACCGATATAAACGATACCCGCTTCGTCCAGGTTGCGAAGGGCTTCTTCACCTACGTTTGGAATATCACGTGTAATTTCCTCAGGACCCAATTTCGTGTCACGTGCGGCCACTTCGAATTCTTCGATGTGAACGGATGTGAACACGTCATCTTGTGCGATGCGTTCGGAAATTAGGATCGAGTCTTCATAGTTGTAACCGTTCCAAGGCATAAACGCGACAACCACGTTTTTACCAAGGGCCAATTCACCCATGTCGGTCGATGGACCATCTGCAATCACTTCGCCCTTACCAACAGTTTGACCAACCTTCACCAATGGGCGCTGGTTGATACATGTGTTTTGGTTTGAACGTTGGAATTTGCGCATGCGATAAATGTCAACGCCCGCGTCGCCCAGCTCAAGATCACTGGTCGCGCGGATAACGATACGTTGCGCATCGATCTGGTCAACGATACCGCCACGTTTCGCCATGATCGCTGCACCAGAGTCGCGTGCAACAACGCCTTCGATACCCGTACCAACCAATGGTGCCTCAGCACGCAAAAGTGGCACAGCCTGACGTTGCATGTTTGACCCCATCAATGCGCGGTTCGCGTCATCGTTTTCCAAGAACGGGATCAACGAGGCCGCAACCGAAACTAACTGTTTCGGGCTAACGTCGATCAGGTCAACATTTTCACGTGGCGCAAGTGTATAGTCACCGTTTTGACGTGTTGATACCAATTCATTGATAAAGTTGCCGTCAGCGTCCAATGTTGCGTTTGCCTGCGCAACTGTGTGACGCATTTCCTCTGTCGCCGACATGTAGGACACGTCATCCGTCACCTTACCATCAACAACCTTACGATAGGGTGTTTCGATAAAGCCGTATTTGTTGACGCGTGCAAATGTTGCCAAAGAGTTGATCAAACCAATGTTTGGACCTTCTGGCGTCTCAATTGGACACATACGACCGTAGTGCGTGGCGTGAACGTCGCGCACCTCAAACCCTGCACGTTCGCGTGTTAGACCGCCTGGGCCCAACGCAGACAAGCGACGCTTGTGTGTTACTTCGGACAATGGGTTTGTTTGGTCCATAAACTGCGAGAGCTGCGATGAACCAAAGAATTCGCGTACTGCCGCAGCTGCGGGTTTTGCGTTAATCAAATCCTGTGGCATGACAGTGTCGATTTCAACGCTGGACATACGCTCCTTGATCGCGCGCTCCATGCGTAGCAAACCAACACGGTATTGGTTTTCCATCAATTCACCAACGGAACGAACACGGCGGTTACCAAGGTGGTCAATATCGTCAACCTCACCCTTACCATCACGCAGTTCAACCAATGCCTTGATACAGGACACGATGTCTTCTGAACGAAGGGTACGTTGTGTATCTTCGGCATCCAAAGCCAAACGCATATTCATTTTCACACGACCAACCGCTGATAGGTCATAGCGTTCGTGATCAAAGAATAGCGTATCAAACAGACCAGAGGCCGCCTCAACCGTGGGCGGTTCACCTGGGCGCATCACGCGATAAATATCAAGAAGCGCAGTTTCGCGGTTCATGTTCTTATCTTGCGCCATTGTGTTGCGGATGTATGCACCCACGTTCACGTTGTCGATGTCCAACACTGGAATATCCGTGAACCCTGCGTCCAACAGATCTTTCAATGTTCCGCCGTTCAACTGACCTTCTTTGTCATACTCAACAGTCAGTTCATCACCTGCTTCAACGTAGATTGCACCGTTTTCTTCGTTGATGATATCTCGGGCGACGAATTTTCCGACGATGTGATCAAATGGGATCAACAGATCCGTAACCGCACCCTCTTCGATCAATTTTTTCACAGCGCGTGGTGTGACTTTCTTACCTGCCTCTGCGATCACTTCGCCGGTTGCGGCGTCGATCAAATCATAGGTTGGGCGTGTGCCACGAACACGTTCAGGGAAAAACTTTGTAACCCATCCACGACCCTTTTCATGGCGGAATGACACAGTGTCATAATAGGCCGACATGATGCTTTCTTGATCCATGCCAAGCGCATAAAGAAGCGTTGTGACAGGCAATTTACGACGACGGTCGATACGAGCGTAAACGATATCTTTCGCGTCAAATTCGAAATCCAACCAAGATCCACGGTATGGGATGATGCGGCAGGCAAACAACAACTTACCAGAGCTGTGAGTTTTGCCCTTGTCATGGTCAAAGAATACGCCTGGCGAGCGGTGCATTTGTGAAACAATCACACGCTCTGTGCCGTTCACAACGAATGTACCATTTGGCGTCATCAAAGGCATGTCGCCCATGAATACGTCTTGTTCTTTGATATCTTTCACCGACTTGGCGCCAGTGTCTTCGTCAACATCAAACACGATCAAACGCAATGTCACCTTGAGCGGCGCGCTATATGTCATGTCACGTTGCTGACATTCTTCAACATCATATTTCGGATGCTCAAGGTCATATCCCACGAATTCTAAGATAGAGGTTTCGTTGAAATCCTTAATCGGGAAAACCGATTGGAATACGCCTTGGATACCCTCTCCATCGAGTGGAGCTGGCTGATCACCTGAATTCAGGAATAGATCATAAGACGATTTTTGAACCTCGATCAGGTTCGGCATGTCTAGGACTTCGCGGATTTTACCGTAGTACTTACGAAGACGTTTTTGGCCAAGATAGCTTTGCGCCATGGTCGGTGTCACCTTTCTTTTCTCAACAGAAACACGAAACCGTCGGGCACCGGTCGCGTTCCCCAATGAGACAGCACAAGTTCGATCAATTCCCGGCACACTTCCCGTAGAGTGCCTCCCGATCTTTGAACTCTGCCTTAAAAAACGCCATCCTCGAAATGGCCCTTATTAAGACAGACGAAGCTGGATGCGAAAACTCGCACCCAGCTAAGCTTTGTAAGCCCAGGTTTCCCTGGCAAATTGGCTTATGCCAATTCGACCTCTGCGCCAGCTGCTTCCAGCTTGCCTTTGATGTCTTCTGCTTCGGCTTTTTCAACGCCTTCTTTGATCTTGCCGCCAGACTCAACCAAGTCTTTCGCTTCTTTAAGGCCTAGGCCTGTGATGCCGCGTACTTCTTTGATGACTGCGATTTTGTTGCCGCCTGCAGATTTCAGAACTACGTCGAATTCTGATTTTTCTTCTGCTGCTGCACCGCCTGCGTCGCCCGCTGCTCCTGCAACCATAACTGCGCCGCCAGCTGCTGGCTCGATGCCGTACTCGTCTTTCAAGATTGTTTTTAGTTCTTGTGCTTCAAGCAGTGTTAGACCTACGATCTCTTCTGCTAGTTTTTTCAGATCAGCCATTTTAGACTCTTTCCGTTACTAAAGGTTGTGTTCCAACGATGGGATATATCCATCGCAGGTAATCAAATTGCTTATGCAGCTTTCTCTTCGATGGTCGAAAGAATGCTTGCGATGTTGCTTGCAGGTGCGCCAATTGCGCCAGCGATGTTCGAAGCAGGTGCACCGATGCAACCCACGATAGACGCAATAAGCTCTTCGCGAGATGGCATTTTTGATACCGCTTCAACGCCAGCACGATCCAATGCATTTTCACCCATTGCACCGCCCAAGATCTCAAATTTTGAGTTTTCTTTAGCGAAGTCTTCGGCCACTTTGGCAGCTGCCACAGGGTCCTCAGAGAAGGTGAGCACTGTCATGCCTGTTAGGTATTGGGTCATGCTTTCGCATGGCTTACCCTCTAGGGCGATTTTGGCGAGCCTGTTTTTGGCAACACGCACAGATGCCTCGGCCGCACGTGCACGTGCGCGAAGATCCTGCATATCAGCAACTGTCAAACCTGCGTAATGGGCTACGACCACAACGCCAGAGCTTTCAAAGATTTGGCCGAGTTCCTCGACCACTTTCTCTTTTTGTGCTCTATCCACAGTTTCACTCCAATTTTGGGGATCACTCCCCGGCTCAGTTTTGCCAAGGAAACCTTGGCGTTCGGGGTCCGTGATAAGGGGCCGAGGCCAAAAACACCCGAAGGCTATGCCTTGCGGTGAAATTCTTACTCATTCCCATCTCAGGAAGGATTTATAGAGAAATCTCTACCCTCCGTCTCGGACAGACAATACCCCAGACGTTTGATACGCTGGGGTATTACGGTGTCACATAAGGGATTCTTTTACTTTTGCCAAGGGGGCAAAGCGAAAAAGATAATACCCTTATGTGACCCTCATCTTTTGAAAACAAAAAAGGGCGCGATAACCGCGCCCTTCAACTCTAATAAAGCGCTTATTACTCAGCTGCTGCGTTGTCCACATTCACTTTGACACCTGGACCCATGGTTGAGCTTAGCGTGATGCCCTTCATGTAGGCACCTTTTGCGCCTGTTGGCTTTGCTTTGGCAACGGCACCAACGAATGCACGGATGTTTTCAACAAGCTTGGCTTCGTCGAATGACGCTTTTCCAACGCCTGCGTGCACAACGCCGCCTTTTTCAGCTTTGAACTGAACTTCGCCGCCTTTTGCCGCCTGAACAGCTGCCGCAACATCCATGGTCACAGTGCCAACTTTTGGGTTTGGCATTAGGTTGCGTGGGCCAAGGATTTTACCCAAACGACCAACAACTGGCATCATGTCAGGTGTCGCGATGCACCGATCGAATTCGATTGTGCCGCCCTGAACTGTTTGCATCAAATCTTCTGCACCAACAACGTCTGCACCCGCTTCGCGTGCTTCATCTGCTTTTGCATCACGTGCGAAAACCGCAACGCGAACTGATTTGCCTGTGCCATTCGGTAGGCCAACAACACCGCGCACCATTTGGTCAGCGTGACGTGTGTCAACGCCCAGGTTCATCGCAATTTCGATGGTTTCATCGAATTTTGCAGACGCATGCGATTTAACCAACGCCACGGCTTCTTCAACTGTTAGGTTTTCTTTGCCCTGAAAGGCTGCGCGCGCAGCGCGTGTACGTTTACCCAATTTTGCCATCTTACTTCACCTCAATGCCGATTGAGCGCGCAGAGCCAAGGATGATTTGCATCGCTGCTTCTACGTCATTTGCAGAAAGATCTTTCATCTTTGCTTCTGCGATTTCACGTACCTGAGCTGCAGTCACGTAACCCGCAACTTCGCGACCAGGTGTTTCCGCGCCCTTTGGACGGTTCCGCTTACCAACTGGCTTCAGGCCTGCTGCTTTTTTCAAGTAATAAGACGCAGGAGGTGTCTTGATGTCCATTGAGAAGGATTTATCCTGATAATACTCAATGATTGTTGGGCACGGTGCGCCCTGCTCCATGTCGGCTGTTTTCGCGTTGAACGCTTTACAGAATTCCATGATGTTGATGCCGCGCTGACCCAATGCTGGACCTACGGGCGGAGATGGGTTTGCGCCACCTGCAGGGATCTGCAGCTTCAGCGTACCAACCAATTTCTTGGCCATATCTTTTTTCCTTTTCCAACGCCCCGTTGACGCGTCGCGGGGGCAAGTTTCGTTGTGTGGTCCGGTCAAACCGCCGCGGCGGCCCTACCTCCCACATATTTGCTCAGCCCTGCTTTGAGACCTGAGTAAATTCCAGTTCAACCGGCGTTTCACGACCAAAGATCGACACGGTCACTTTCAAACGCTGGTTAGCATCGTCAACAAATTCCACCAAACCGTCGAAATCTTCGAATGGTCCGTCGTTGACTTTCACTTTTTCACCGACTTCAAATGTCAGCAATGTACGCGGTGCTTCTTCGCCTTCTTGAACACGGTTGAGGATTGCGTTCACTTCTGCATCGCGCATCGGCATAGGGCGGCCTTGCGGACCCAAGAAGCCTGTGACGCGGTTCATTGAATTGATCAGGTGATATCCCTGATCAGACATCTCCATGCGCACCAAAACATATCCTGGCATGAAGCGTCGCTCGGTCGTGACTTTTTTCCCACGACGCACTTCGATCACCTCCTCAGTGGGCACCAACACCTCTTCGATCTCGTCCTCTAGACCAGCCTCGATGACAGATGTTCGAATTTGCTCGGCGATTTTCTTTTCAAAATTTGAAAGAACACTGACCGAGTACCACCGCTTTGCCATATGCTTTTAAATCCTTTTAATTCCCGCGGCTTGTGCCACATTTTGCGTATGCCACGCAGATTTCACGTCGCGTTAGCACCAAAAAAACCGGCGTGCAACGCGAATCGTCACACGCCAATTAATTGTTAGTCGCAGCATATAGCCGTAGGTCCACCGATTTTCAAGGCCGATCAATAACCTAGGTATCTGACTACATAAGGTGAGAACAGGTAGCTTACGCAATACCACACCGCATACACGGCAGCGCAAATAACAACTGATACGAAACGAGGTTTCGCTGATTTAAGCGAAAAAGCTCCACAGCATCTGGAGGCCCGAGCGGAACAACCAATCAAAAATCCCAAAGAATGTTGCGGCAAGCGCACTCATTACAAAAACCATACCTGTCGTCAACAAAACTTCGCGGCGCGTTGGCCACGTCACCTTAGAAACTTCCGAGCGGACTTGCTGAATAAACTGGAATGGGTT
>JAFMKS010000043.1:13605-17633 GCA_017852835.1 Paracoccaceae bacterium | reverse complement strand
GGGCCAAATCCATCCCATTGCACATTGCCAGGATCAACGCTGTCTAATCGGGTGCCTTCATGCGCGCCCTCTAATTTATGGAAATACCACCATGGAACACCATTTACACCGGACACAATCGTGGTGTTTGGCCCGATCAAGGGGGTCATTTTGGACACAACGGGGGGCACAGAATGCGCCTTTAGCGTGACGATCACATAATCCTGAACACCCAATGCCGCGGGATCGTCCGAGGCCGTGACGGGAACCGTTGTGGTTTCGCCCTCTTCGATCAGGGTCAGGCCCTTTTCCTGCATCGCGGCCAAATGTGGTCCACGGGCAACCAGACTAACATCTGCGCCCGCCTTGGCCAATTTAACGCCCATATACCCGCCAATGGCGCCTGCCCCAAAAATACAAACTTTCATTCTCTACTCCGCAGCAACAAGGCCAAGTTTTTCCGCCATGCCGATCCGTTGCATTTTACCTGTGGCTCCTTTGGGGATTTCATCCATGATGATAACGCGACGCGGCACTTTGAAATCGGCCATACGTTCAGCGGCAAATTCGCGGATTGATTTTTCGCTTGCCTCATGTCCTTCGCGCAAAACGGCGGCGGCGGCGACCTCTTCCCCTAATTTGGGATGGGGCAATGCAAATGTGACAACCTGTTGAATGCTGGGGTGATCCATCAGAACACCGTCAACCTCTAACGGTGAAATCTTTTCCCCGCCACGGTTGATGATTTCCTTTAGACGGCCTGTCAGTTCCAGGAAACCATCGGCGTCAAATGCGCCCTGATCGCCTGTGCGGAACCACCGTTTGCCTTCAAATTCGAAAAAGTTCTTTTCGTTGGCCTCTGGGTTGCTTTCATATCCAGGCGTGACGTTTGGACCTGAAATCACAACTTCGCCCGTACCACCGACAATTCGGTTTTCGATTTCATGTGCAATCGCCACTTCTGGCCCTGCGGCAACGCCAACAGATCCCGGTTTTTGGCGATCCAGCGGGTTACAGCACATCTGGTGCGCGGCCTCGGTCATGCCATAGGCTTCGATCACGGGGGCGTTGAATGTTTTGTTCAACTGCTCCATCACCTGTGCGGGCAATGAGGCCGAGGAAGAGCGTAAGAAGCGCAGCGGCACATCCGCAATCACATCGGCATTGCGTCCCGCACGGGACAAAATCGCCTGATGCATCGTCGGGACGGCCGTGTACCATGTTGGACGCGCCTCTGACATCATCGCAAAGAAATTCATGGCGTTAAAACCATGCGTGCAATAAATTGACCCGCCCGATGCAACTGTCGCCGAGACGGCGGCCACCAAGCCATGGATGTGAAACAAAGGCATCACGTTCAAACAGCGATCCGTTTCAGTCAGCGCGAGTGACGCTGCGATATTTTGCGCAGACGCGGCAACATTGCGCTGCAACAGGGGCACAATTTTTGGACGCGATGTTGTGCCCGATGTATGCAAAATCAGCGCAACATCATCCTCGGTTGGGGTAACATCCTGCGCGGCGTTTGCATCGGGGCCTGCCAATGTAAATTCGCCCGCGCGCGACGTAGGGATCAAGTTCAACACAATCAATCCCAATTTTTCCGCCGCCTGACGTGCAGGACCATCATAATCACTTTTCAGGACAATCGCCTTGGCACCCAAATCCTCAAGGTAAAAGGCAAATTCATCTTCGCGGTAGCTTGGGTTCAACGGCGCGGTTGTTGCCGCCTGCGCAATGGTGACAAAGGCCGATGCCATATCCGATCCATTGGCCAGAACGATTGCCACGCGGTCCTGCGCACCAATCCCGAACTGACGTAGGCTTTGGCGCACCGATGACGCCATGCTGCGCAATCCAGCATATGTTAACCATTCCCGACCGGGTTCACCGATTGCAATGGCATGATCTGGATGTTGGTCGATCAAATCGTGTAGTGTTTTTTTCATTTTACTGATCCATTCAATCTAGTTAATTTTTGGACGTTTACTGGGAACATGTAGGCGCTCTTTCGCACCTGTGACAAAGGCCACCAAGAAGGGCATGACAAAGAATAAAATTGCCAAACCGATAAAGGTTGCAGAGAGTGGGCGTTCCACAAAGGCAAGGATATTGCCCTGTTCCGCGATCAAGGTTTGACGGAAACTTTTTTCCATCAAGGGACCAAGAACAAGCGCCAGAACCAAGGGGGCCAATGGATAATCCGCCTTGCGCAGCAGATACCCACCCACACCAAAGGCAAAGATCAACCAAACATCGTGCATCTTTTGCGATGGTGCAAACCCACCCACGATACACAGCACCAGCACCAGTGCACAAAGAACCGTAAACGGCATGCGCAGCGCCCAGACAAACACGGGAATTAAGGCGATGTTCACGGCAACCGCAGCAAAGTTCGCCGTATAAAGCGATGAAATCAGACCCCAAACAAAATCAGGCTGTTCAATGAACAACATGGGGCCTGGCACCAATCCCCACATCACCATACCGCCCAGCAACAGCGCCGTTGTGGGCGATCCTGGGATGCCAAGTGTCAACATCGGCAACAATGACCCGGTTGAGGCAGCATTGTTTGCCGTTTCGGGAGCTGCAACTCCTTCGATGTTGCCCTTGCCGAATGTGTCAGATGTTTTAGATGTCTGCTTCGCAATCCCATAGGACATGAGCGCCGCGGGGGTTGCTCCCGCCGCAGGCAGCATGCCAACGAAAAACCCAAGCAATGATCCAAGCGACATAGTTTTCCACAAGCTGTTCATGCGCTTTAACCCTGCGCCCAATTCCGCAAATGTGATGCGGGCATTGGTGACTTTGGGTGCGGTTTTGGATGTTTCGATGGTATATAAGATTTCACCCAAACCATAGGTGCCAATTGCCAGCACAAGGAAGGAAATCCCAGAATAAAATCCAGGCATATCGCCAAAGATCAAACGCGGCTGCCCCGAAATCAAATCAAGACCCACTGTAGAGAGCGCAAGGCCCAAACAAATCATGATGATCGTTTTCAGGGAATCGTCCCCCCCAAGCCCGACAAATGTGGTGAAGGCCAACAAAACCAATGCGAATTCTTCGGCTGGTCCAAAGCTAAGCGCGATATCCGCCAAGGGGGCCGCAAAAAGCGTGAACAAAATGACCGAGATTGTGCCACCAACGAAGGACGCCACAGCCGCCGCAATCAGGGCCAGACCCGCCTGCCCCTTTTGCGCCATGGGCCGTCCGTCAAAGGTTGTCGCCACAGCCGTGGAGGCACCAGGTATCCCAAGAAGGATTGAGGAAACCGCGCCCCCATACATCGCACCATAATAAATGGCAGCCAGCAGAATGATCGCAGAGGATGGCGGGACGATAAAGGTCAGCGGTAAAACAATGGCCACACCATTCACCGAACCCAAGCCGGGCATCGCGCCAATAAATAGGCCCGCAGTGACGCCAATGATCACGATGAACAGGTTAAAGGGCGAAAGCGAGGTTGCAAAACCATCCGCGAGGAGTGAGAGAACTTCCATGATCTACCCCTTAAAAAAACATCGCATATAGCGGGAAAAAGAAGGGCTCAGTTACACCTTTGGGCAGCAGAATTTTCAGCGTCGCCTCAAAGAAAAAGAACACAACAATTGGCGTTAGCACCGTGATGGACAAGGCAAGGGTCCAACTGTGCTTGCCATAAATTTTCAGGTACCAGAATAAAAACAGGGGAATTGCCACATAGGCGCCCGCTGTTGGGATCAGCGCAATGGTGATCGCAATTGCGATAATGACTTGGATCAACGGTCCCATCATTTCACGATCAAATGTGAATTGATCTGCCTCATAAGAGCGTGCTGGTCGAAAAATCACAAAAACCGCGCAGATTAGAATGATCAATGAACACCAAAATGGAAAGGCACCACCGCCCGGTCCGCCCGTTTCCCCATTCCAACCAATTGGCAGAAGGATTGCGTGGCTCATCATATAGGCCGACAGCAGAACCAATGCGCCAGCAATTACTTTGTCCAATAACATATCAGGTCCCGTAGAAAAATTTGGCCCCCGAATGTGGGGGCCAAAGCGTA
>JAFMKS010000043.1:0-12812 GCA_017852835.1 Paracoccaceae bacterium | reverse complement strand
TTTTCTTTTTGAATGATAGATTGGAACAAACGCGCAATACGATCCGCGCCGCCACCCTGACCTGCCATAATGACCAGCTCAACTGGCTTTTGTGGCTTCCAATCACCTGCAACGGCCTGTGCAGCACCTGCAAGCAAGGCTACTGTTGAAATCGCGGCTACCGCAATCTTTTTGGTTAATTTGTTGTACATCATTGGTCCTCCGTACCCAAGTTCTCTGAATTACAGCCGCGAGAAGTCCCGCACTGTGCGTCGTTGTGTTTGAAAAGAATAATTTGATGGTATTATTTGCAACAAAATTAGTGTTGTGTTGTTTTTTATGTTTATTACAAAATTAACTTCTGTTAATTTGTTAACATGGATAAAGTATTTGTTGGCCCCAAGTTGCGCCAGTTGCGCAAGCATCACAAACACACCCAAGCGGAATTGGGAAAACTGATCGGGGTCAGTGCGGCCTATGTGAACCTGTTGGAAAACAACCAACGCACCCTCACGGTTAAGGTCCTGATGTCCTTAACGGATGTCTATGGAATCAGCGCACAAGAACTGGCACAAACGCATGAGGCCGAGGATTTAAATGCCCTGCGCATGATGGTGCGCGACCCGATTTTCAGTTCGGATGAACCCGATTTACAGCAATTGCGCGGCGCGGTCGCCCATGCCCCGCAGTTTGTTGACCGCTTCAAAGAGCTCTATAATGATTATCAGCGCTTGGCCGAATTTGTACAAAACAGCCTGTCGAACAATGAAACTGTTGCGGCGCAATCAAATGACGAAACCCAAATTTCCGATTTCTTTAAGGCCAATCGAAACTATTTTCCGAAACTAGAGGCCATCGCCGATCGCCTACGCCAAAAAATTGGCCACCCCCAGGATGAGCTTTATCATCGGCTAAAGGACTATCTGCGCTCCATGCATGGCATACGCTGTCACGTGGAAAAACTCTCGCTCATGGAAAATATGTTGATGAGTTTTGATGATTCAAACAACATCATCCGCTTGTCCGAGGGGTTAGATGCCCCAAACCGCATATTCCAGCTGGCCTATATCATCGCGCGCGTTGAATCCTATGACGTGTTGCAGGGGTTTCAGGTAAAAAACCTGACGGCCCGCAACCGATTGTTCAACGAATTGCTCAACTATGTCGCCGCCGCAATCGTGATGCCCTATGATGCGTTTTATGATGTGGCCACAAAAACCCGCTATGATATCGACAGGATCGCCGCCGCCTTTGGTGTTACGTTTGAACAGGTGGCGCATCGCCTAACCACATTACAGGCCAGTGGGAAACAGGGCATTCCATTTTTCCTGATCCGATTGGACCGCGCTGGAAACATTACAAAACGTGTGAACCCCAACAACGCGGTTTTAGCCGATTTTGGTGGGCGCTGTTCGGTATGGAACATTCATAACGCGTTACAAAGTCCGAATGTGGTTTTGACGCAGGCGGTCGAACTGCCCGATGGGACACGCTATGCCACAATCGCGCGGACCACCGATAGATCGGTTTATTCCCGCAAAACGCAGGATCGCCGCATGATCGTAGCCTTGGGGTGCGAACTACAATTCGCAAATGACATTACTTATTTTGATGAAAGCGGGCACCGTTTTGATCAGGACCCTGCCCCAATCGGCCTGAATTGCCAAACCTGCGAACGCCACCATTGTGCCCAGCGTGCGCATCATCCGTTGCATGTGACGCTGAATTTCGAAACGCACCGCCGCGGGGCGACGCGTTACGAAAACTAGGGTTAACCGCCGATGTAGCTATGACCAGTTTTCGGGCGGAACCAATTTTTCTGGTTGTGTAAACGGCCCAACAGTTCACGCATCTCGCTCATCTCTGCCTCGGCAGAGGCGCGGTCAACGGTTGAATTTTTCGCATCTCCTGCAGTGATCAAATCGTTGCTGCGTTTTGCGATGACGGAATGCAGCGCATCCTCAATAAGTTCCAAATCTTTGACGTCCAGATTAAATGTCGTATTCGGCTTTGCCATCTCAAACTCCTGCAATCGATACTCGTATCGTCATGTTTCCTATAAGAAACAATCCAAAATTTCGGAAAAGGCAAGAAATACAATGGTATACATGAATAACCATATAATTTCATAAGGTTAGCCTTAGACATAATGAAACATTTGCGACGAATCAATGCGCAAATTCGTCACAACCTGTCGTGAAAGGGAATCAAATTAGGCCACCCGATTTGGTTCAGTACCACTTCATACAGTCTTTATAACTCATATTTGGGTGGTACTTATCGCATAGCTCAACTTTATCTGCGGGATAAAACAAAACCGCAATCGGTTGGGTATAGGCAAAGGCCGCCACCCATCCCACCAGAAAACAACTGGCGACAAGGGCGCAATCACAGCTGAGTGTTCGGATCAAAAATCGTGACATATTGCGTTGGCTACACTGTTGTGCACTATACGTAGTATAGCACAGCTGTATGCAATTGTCGACAATTTGCTTATATGCGCCGCGTTACCCCAGCATACGCATCGCGGCGGTGTGCATCATATTGCCCAATGGATGTTCGCTCCCGATGTATTGGGTCATGACGCATCCTGTGACTTGGCGCTTGGGATCAACCCAGAAATAGGTTGCGGCGGCCCCACTCCACCCGAATTCACCCTGCGATGTTGGGTATTGGGCCTGTCCAATGTTTTCCATCACACGGCCCAGCAATCCCCACCCATATCCCGAAAACGGCTCATCATTAATACGGAAGGTATTCTGCGCAAAACTGACCCGTACTGCACGCGCCATGTCCATCATTGCAGAACTGAGGATTATATCGCCGCTCGGTGCGCGCCCTGTTAGCAACATATTTGCAAATGCCATATAATCAGACACAGTTGAATATAGCCCATATCCGCCCCGCCGAAAATTCGGATCGGACAGGGGATGGGACGCCCCCAAATCCGCCTGAACCGACAAATCATGTGGCATTTTTTGCAACACAGGCAGCGCCGAGATGGAGCGCGGGCCGTAAATGGCCATGAGCCTGCCTTGCTGATCGGGGGTCAGACAAAAGGTTGTATCAACCATCCCAAGCGGGTCAAAAATATGATCCATCAACAGGTCATCAATCCGCTTCCCCGTAGCGCATTCAATCGCATGGGCCAGAACGTCGGTTGAAACGCTATAAAGCCAGGATTGCCCAGGATTGAAAACCAGAGGCTGTTCCGCAATGGAGCCTGCAAGGTCGGACAGATCCCGCGCGCCATCGCCCATGATATCCGCCGCGCGATAATAGGGCGCAACGGGACAGCCAACCGTAAAATCATAGGAAAACCCGGCACGATGTGTCAGCAAATGTTCAATCGTAATCAAACCATCAGCGGGTGCCAAATGCCCGTCCGTGCCCAAGATACGCATTTTTGAAAATCGCGGATCCAGTTCAGACAAGGGCGTATTTAGGCGAAACACGCCCTGCTCTATGAGGATCAACGCAAGCACCGACACAATCGGTTTGGTCATGGAATAAATTCGGTAAATGGCCTGATCTGGTATGCCCGATTCAGTTTGAACATCTTGCACCCCTGATCGACCTGCAAATAAGGTCTCAGCATGTTGATCAACGCGCCATTCAATCCCCGAAAAAACTCCAGATTGCGTTAATGCGTCCGCCTTTTGCTGCATAAAATCCATACTGTGTATCCAGTGATAAGTTGAGTGAATCATACAATATTATGCAGTTCTGCCTAATTTCTAGTCATTTGTAATATGCACATCAATTTTAAGGAATTTTTGCAAATAAACCCTTGCAATGCACCATCAAATTGTTAACGCTATCGGCGTTGGATGCACAGGCATCCCGCGAAAAAATCGTGCCGCAAAGGCACTCGGGAGGAAAAATTATGAAAAAACTATTGGCCGCAGCAGCGGCATTGGCAACTGTTTCAACAATGGCAATGGCAGAGCGCTATGTCATGATCACACACACACAAGGTACAGACCCATTCTGGCCAGTTGTGGAAAAAGGGGGTCGTGATGCGGCAGCCGCGATTGGTGCAGAGTTCGAATACAACTTTGACCCATCAGGCGACATGTCAGGCATGGCAAAGTTGATCGAAGCGGCAGCTGCGTCAAACCCAGACGGGATCATCGTATCACTACCTGATGCGGACGCATTGGGCGGCGCGATCCGCGCAGCAGCAGACGCAGGTATCCCTGTTGTCACAATGAACTCTGGTCTTGAGTCATCAGCAGCCGTTGGCGCATTGATGCACGTTGGTCAGCCAGAGCGTCTTGCAGGTGAAAAAGCAGGTGCACGTGCGAAAGCAGAAGGTGTAACAAACGGCCTATGTTTGAACCAAGAAGCGTTCAACACAGCGCTTGTTGACCGTTGTGAAGGGTACTTCTCAGGCCTTGGTGGCGATCTAAACATGATCGACGTTTCAAACGACGTTACACAGATTGAAACACGTACAGCGGCCGCACTTTCTGCAGACCCATCAATCGACGGTGTTCTTGCGGTTGGTCCACACGTTTGTGCAGCAGCAAACAAAGCGATCAAAGACGTGGGCGCAGATGTACACCTATCATGCTTTGACCTATCACCAGAAGTTATGGACATGATCCAAAACGGTGATGCGGCGTTCACAATTGACCAGCAGCAGCGTCTGCAAGGCTACATGCCAGTGATCGTTCTACACCTGTACAACACAAACGCAGGTATGTTGCCAGGTGCGAACATCCCATCAGGCCCAGGTTTTGTTGATGCGTCAAACGCAGCTTCAGTTGCAAGCCAAGCTGGTGTGAACCGCTAATATTGATCACATCATGTGACACGGACAGGCGGGCAATGTCCCGCCTGTTTTCATAACAAAGATAATAAATGGGGATATTATGCTGGAACGGAGTGAATCGGACCGCCTTCAACGCGAAAGTTGGCTGCAACGCATGATGCGCCGCCCAGAAATTGGATCATTCGTTGTGATGATCATCATCATTCTGGCGCTGGCCTTTGCATCAAACGGCAAGGCATTTAACGCGTTGGGTTTAAAAAATAATATCGCGATCATCGCACAGCTGGGCATCATTGCAGTTGGGGCCGCACTTTTGATGATTGCGGGTGAATTTGACCTGTCGATTGGGCCAATGATTGCCTTTGCGGGTATGTCGATTGCGATCATGATGAAGTGGGGGCTTCCCTTTGGTTTGGGTGAGGCAACACCGTTTCTCGCCTTTTTGATCACACTTTGTATGACCTTGGCCTTTGGCTGGTTGATCGGGAATATCGTGGTGCGATCAGGCCTATCCAGCTTCATCGTGACGCTTGCATTTTGGTTTTTCTTGCGTGGTTTGACAGAGGTGTGTTTCCGCCTGATTAACCAAAACACGAACGTTTCGGGCCTGCCCGATTTCAAAAAAGAAAGCTGGTTTGCCGAACAAATGGGCGGCGAAGTGTTTGGATGGTTCTTTGATGCATGGTACTGGATCGGAACAAAGGTTTCCGCAGGTGCCGAATTCACCGCAGAGATGACCAAAGCCGAAAAATTGGATATGATAAACTTTCTCAGTTTCTTGAACATCAACCGTAAGATGGAGCAATGGGTGACGGGGTTTGATGCCCGTCTATTGTGGTTCATCATTATCGCGGGCGCTGCGTGGTATGTTTTGGCACGCACCCAATTGGGCAGCTGGATATACGCAACAGGCGATAACAAGGAAAGCGCGCGCGCAAATGGTGTGCCAGTGAACCGCGTGAAAATCGGTTTGTTCATGTTCTCAGCCTTCTGCGCAACGATCTTTGCGACTTGTCAGGTGTTTGATACCAATTCATCCGATGCAGCTAAGGGTATGTTCAAAGAGCTTGAGGCCATCGCGATTGCCGTTGTGGGTGGTATCCTGATGACAGGTGGATTTGGCTCGATCGTTGGTGTCATCTTTGGCGCGGTCACCTTCGGCCTTGTGGCGAATGCCGTGTTCTTCATTCCTTGGATTGACGGTGCATGGTTCCGTGTCTTCGTTGGCACCGTTCTATTGGCCGCTGTGTTTGCAAATGAACGCATCCGCAAACGTATCACAGGAGGGATCTGATCATGTCTAAACAAGCCTATATGCGCGTTGAAAACATCGTAAAAAAATTCGGTCCCTTCACGGCCCTAAATGGTGTCGACCTTGAGGTTCACGCAGGCGAAGTGCACGCGCTCTTGGGGGATAACGGTGCGGGGAAATCAACCCTGATCAAAATCCTGTCTGGTGTGCATGAACCCACCAGCGGCACAATCTACATCGAAGGTCAGCCAACGGCGTTTCGCAATCCCCGCGATGCATCGGCGGCGGGCATCGGCACCGTGTATCAGGATTTGGCGATCAATCAATTGATGAGCGTGACACGCAACTTTTTCATGGGACGTGAATTAACATCACGGTTTGGAACACTTCGCATGGACGAAATGAACCAAATCGCCCATGATGAAATGCTGAAAATCGGCATCAATTTCTCGGATCCCACACAGGCTGTTGGCACCATGTCGGGTGGACAACGTCAAACATTGGCGATTGCCCGTGCGATTTATTTCGGGGCCAAGGTTTTGATTTTGGACGAACCCACATCCGCGCTTGGACAAAAGCAGCAGATGGAAGTTCTAAAAACAATCAAACGGGTGCGTGCGCGGGGGGATATTGCGATTATCTTTATCACGCACAATGAAATCCATTCCCGTTTGATTGCAGATCGCTACACCTTCCTTGCTTTGGGTGAAGTCTTAGGATCAGGCACCAAGGCCGAGCTTGAGGGCGAAGATATTCGCCGCCTTATGGCTGGTGGCGCCGAGATCAAAGACCTGGAACAGGAATTGGCCGCAATCTAGCGTCCACACCATACAAATAAAAAGCCGCCCAAAGAGGCGGCTTTTTATTTGCTCAGTCATTTTGCAAAACGTGGATTCACTTTGGACTGGAATCTGATCATTAATCTTCAAACGCCACCTGATCGCTGGCCAGCAAATCTTTGATATCTTGGGGCACGGTCAAACCTTCGCGCACCTTGGCATCCAGATCTGTTTCCAACTTTAGGATTTCGTGACAGCGCGCTGTGATCGCGTCCAATTCATCCAGTGGGATCACGACAACCCCATCCAAATCCGCCACGATCACATCGCCGCTGCGCACGGTTTGACCGCCCATTTGAATATCAAAACCAACGGTTCCCGGGCCTTTGCCAAAGGGCGATGCAGGGGTGAGCCCCGTGCACCAACTGGGCAGGTTCACCTCCCGCAGGCCCACAAGATCGCGCATAGGCCCATCGGTCACAAACCCAACTGCGCCACAGTTTTTCATCATGCCCGAAACACGGTCGCCCGCCGCGGCACAACCCTGATGCGCCCCAAAAGATTGCACGACGATATCGCCAGACTGAATATAGGCCAAACTGGCCAAAAGCGCCAAAATATCCGCAGGGCCCGTTTCCACGGTTAAGGCAGCACCTACCGCATGCGCACCCATCTGACCATAGGGATCCACAGGTTTGATATCCTTATGCAGCGCCCCGCGCCCCCATAGCGCGTCATTCACCACCCCTGTGGGCACATTGCCCAATGCCGCGATCTGCGCCGCCGTGGGGCGTGGTGTGTTACGTTTTATTCTGATCAGTTTTGGCTCTTCAATCATGGTGTGTCCTTTGGTCTTTTCAGACAGCTTGGCGCAAGTGTGCCTTGCGATCAACAATCAGATTACAAATTTGATCTGCGAAACCCGAAAAATCCCAACAGGAAAACACACCCCGACATCACCAGCATCGGCCAAATTGCAACGCCCCAATCGCCACCTGCTTGGGTGACCAAGGCCGCAACGATGGGGGCGCCAAGGGTTTGGCCCACGGCTGAGCCTTGCATCAATATGCCATTTCCAATGCTGACATGTCGCAAATCTGGGGCATATTGCGGCACCAATAGGAATAGGTTTGCGGGGATAAACCCGCCGATGAAAGAATAAATCATACAGAGGGTCAGGCGCATCGCAGACGGCACACCTGCCCCAAATATGGCAAAGGTCAACACCGCCATCGTCACAGCCCCAATGATAATCAATGTGGATGATGTCACACCCCGCGCTGCAAAGCGAACCCCGACGTAGCACCCAGGCCCATTCATGAACACCACAGCCGCCGTGAAATAGATGGCGTGCTCTAGGGTCAGCCCCACCTCTTCATTCAGGAAACTGGGCAGCCACTGCATAATCGTCACCCATTGAAAGGTATAGACCCCAAAACAGGCCCCAACCATCAATAGCCCCGGCGCACGATAGCTATTGGCAACCATACGGGCGACGGCACGCGGTTCGCGGGTTTGTTGCGCGCTTGGTTCCTCTAGCGCCCACCAAAGCCCAATCAGCAATGGGATTGCCAATAAAAACATCACAATCCACAAACCGCGCCAGCCGATCTGCGTTAAAAACGGCGTTGAAACCAGCAGGGCAAATGCCATGCCCGTTGGCATATAAATGCTCCAAACCCCTAAGGCGCGCGTCCGATCCTGTGGGGCCGCCAAATGCGTTATAAACGCAGGAATGTTTACCGCAATCGCGATAAAGCCAAACCCTTCAAGCGCGCGCAGGACCAAAAACATCCACGGCTGCGTGATCACCGTGGACCCAAGGGTTCCAATCATTACGGATATGATCCCCAAAACAATGATACTACGGCGTCCGAAAAACGTACTAAATGCGCCCAGCGGAACCGCCAGAAAAATGGCAAGCAACGTAAAAATAGACAAGGCGTACCCCGCATCCACCAGCGATAGACCCAAGTCATCGCGCAATACAGGGATCGCAGGCCCAAGTTTGCCAACCTGCATCGACACAAACAGCCCCGCGCAAAGCGCAATACTGACTTTGCCCCAGTGGGTGTTTTGAGCTAAAGATGTTGGTTTTGTTGACATCAAAGGGTGCAATTCATCTATTCTGACGAACCTTATGTCGGAACCACGGGGACCACAAACGGATTATGATCCGCAATCTAAAGTTCCTGCCCGGCAGCACGTTCACCTAATTTCAGGCGAATGGTGGCTGCCACTTCGGAAATGGGTTCAGGTGGCAAGCGTTTGGGCGCGGGTTCGGCCAGTAATTCATCCACGATTGTCGAGGGATGCTTTAAACACATCTCTGCAATCGCCATCCCGTGTAATGTGCCCTTTACCGTGCCCAGCCCGTTTTGCAGGCAAGCGGAATAAAGCCCGTCCTCTAACTGCCCAAATCCCGCAACCCCGTTCAAGGTCAGCGCCAAATGCCCACCCCAGCGGTGTTCCATCTCGACACCCTTTAACATTGGGAAACGCGCATCGAATGAGTCATCATGTTGGGCATAAACCCCGCGCAAACGCCGTTCACTGGGCGACAGGCGCGGCTCATACGTGGCGCGGTTGCGAATAACGATCCGATCGCCCCCAATCCCAGATATTCGGCGCACCGTGGTGCCCAACGGATCGGCGGGCGTAAATCCCCAATTCGGGGCCCCACCCAAGCGCTGCACCTCATCCGCGCTAAGTGCGCGGGTCATGGATGCATAGGTATAAATGTGGACAACGCGGGATTTGTAATATCCAAAAGCTTGCGCCAAACCGTTGGTGGCAAGGATCACGGTAGGAGCCGAAATTGCCCCTTTGGCAGTTTCAGCACGCCACATGCCACCAACCTGATCCAAGGCCATCACGGGCGAATTTTCATAAATTGCCACCCGATTACTGACAATTGCCGCGCCTAGGCTTTGGATATACTGCGCAGGTTGCAACAAGACCGCGCCAGGCGTAAAAAGCCCCTGTTTATAGAATGTTATGCCCGTCAATTCATGCATTTGACGATCATCCAAAATCTCAAACGGTTCGTTTAGATGCGTCAGATGTTCTTGGTATCCTTGGTTATGGGCAATGCCCCGATCTGTTGCGGCGGCATTGATTTTCCCGACCTTTTGAAAACAGGCCTGCGGAAGCCCAAGTGTCGCGACCATATCCGCGGCATAGGAAATTGCTGCACGATTGTGCCGAATGCTTTGATGATCCCGCGCGGCTTGCCCGCCGTAATCATCGCTGGCCAAATCATGGGGCAGATCAATCATAAAACCCGAATTGCGCCCCGCCGGCCCCTCGGCCAAACGAAACGCCTCGACCACCGAAACCGTTGCGGTGGGCTCCAATTCACTAATCCGCCGCGCCGCCGTCAGGCCCGCAAATCCCCCACCGATGATCAGGAAATCAACATGGCGATCATCTTCTAGCGTGGGATGACGCGCAGCCTCGGGCAAAATTTTTGCCCATGCTGCGGGTCCTGGGTTTGTGGGTTGGCGCGTGACCTTCATGGATCAGTAATCTTGGTTCAGCGCGTCGGCAGCTGGAATTTCGCGTTCACGACGTGCGATGTAATCCAACAAATGTTCATTGACCGCCTCGTCCAATTTCGGCTCTTCATATTCTGACAGTAGATCGCGCGCGCGTTTCAAGGCGCGTTCATTGATCTCAACGGATCCTTCTGCCGCCCATTGTTCAATCGAATTGTTGTCGAACATTTCGGGCATAAAGAACGCAGAGGAAAATTTTTCTAGCGTATGGGGATGCCCCAGGTAATGCCCCCCTGGGCCAATATCACCCACCGCGGATAAACCTTCGTCAAAATCGTCCCAATTGATCCCTTGGCTCATCCGATAGGCCATGGCGCATTGTTCGGCGTCCACGATGAACTTCGCCGTGGAACAATGCATTCCGGCCTCGTTCCATCCGGCTGAGTGCCAGATATAGTTCGCACCTGCCATCATAACGGCCATCAATGTTGTGGCACTTTCATACCCTGCTTGGGCGTCAAATGTTTTTGCCCCGCCCAAGGTATTGGATGTGCGCCACGGAACGCCGTAATAACGCGCCATTTGACCAATCATAAAGTTCATCAAACTGATTTCAGGGGTGCCCGCCATGGGCGCCCCAGATTTCATGGACACGGTGGACAAATAGTGTCCATAAATCGCAGGCGCCCCTTTGCGGATGACTTGGGTATAAGCCAAGGCTGAGAGCGCCTCGGCATTCAATTGTGCCACAGAGGGCGCAACAGAGGCAGGCGTATTTGCCCCACCAAGGACGAAGGGCGAACACAAAACCGGTTGATTGCGCGCGCAAAATGCCCGCATTGCGCCCAACATGGTTTCATCCCAAACAAGCGGCGAATTGCCGTTACAGTTCCCTGTGACAACAGGATGGTTGTCGATATAGCCTTCGCCAAATAGGATGTCACACATATCGATGACATCCTCGGCATTCTTGGGGCTGGTCGTCATGCCCATGAATGTTTTGTCCGAATATTTCATCGACGAATAGGTGATGCGCAAATGGCGCTGACTGATCGGGTGATCATAGGGTTCCACGATATGGTGCGCAGATGAATGCATCGCGGGCAGCATTTGGGACAGTTTGTGGAAATTTGCCAAATCATCCAACGTCGGATTGCGCCGCACATCGTCCAAATCACGCAAGTATGGCGCCCCTGTCATGGGAATGAACATGGAATGCCCCTTGCCAAAGGGTAGATTGTGTTCGGGATTGCGCGCGTGATAGGTGAATTCAGAGGGGATTGTTGAAATCAATTCCCGCACCATGTGACGATCCAGAAACACCGTTTCATCCACCACCTTTGCACCAACACGTTTCCAATCGTCAATGGCGATGGGATCACGAAAATGCACCCCCACATTTTCCAAGATATGCATCGAGGCCGCATCCATGCGTTCAATCTGTTCTTGGTTCATCGGCTCGGTCAGCGGCAGATTGCGTTTCAATGCGGGTAGCATTTTAACATCACGCTTTTGTCGGGCGGCGGCGCGTGCACTGCGACCGCGTCGGGTCGTTCCTGTTGCTTCAACCATGATATCCCTCACCTGGTCAAATTATGTGATGTTGTCGGCGTCATTTGGATCGCTTAGGTCGATCCAAATGCTTTTCAGTTCTGTGTATTGGTCATGGGCGTGAATGCCATTGTCGCGCCCCCCAAACCCCGATTGTTTATATCCGCCAAAGGGGGTTGTGATGTTACCTTCACCATAACAATTCACGGTGACGGTCCCTGCACGAATGGCACGGGCGGCACGGATGGATTTTCGGATATTTGTGCCAAAGACTGAGGCCGCAAGTCCGTATTCCGTATCGTTTGCCAATTCAATCGCCTCCTCCTCAGAGGCAACCTCAATCACCGAAAGGATGGGGCCAAAGATTTCCTCACGCGCTTTGGCATCCGTTTTGTCCACCTCATAAATCGTGGGGGCCAGATAGGGACCCTCCATCGCGCCCCCAACAACAGCCTCACCTGATAGATACCCCGCCACCTTTTGCTGATGTTCCCCATCAATCAGGGCACCCAGATGATTTGCAGGATCCAGTGGATCACCCGTTTTCCAATCGCGCACACGTGCGGTGATTTTGTCCATCAGCTCGGCTTTGACATCTTTGTGCACAATAAGGCGCGAATTTGCGGAACAGTTTTCACCCATATTCCAAAATGCCGCGTTCACAACATGACCTGCGACCAGATCAAGGTTTTCAGCATCTGCCAAAACCACCGCAGGGTTTTTTCCGCCGCATTCCAACACCACTTTTTTCAGGTTACTATCGGCCGCATACCGCAGGAAACGCCGCCCCGTTTCAGTAGAACCTGTAAAGGACACCATATCAATGTCCATATGCATCCCCAAGGGTTCGCCGACCGATGGCCCATCCCCAGGTAACACCTGAAACACACCGCGTGGCACGCCCGCCTCTGCTGCCAATTCTGCCATGCGCAGGGCCGTTAGGCTGGTTTGTTCGGCGGGTTTCACAATTACCGAAC
>JAFMKS010000114.1 GCA_017852835.1 Paracoccaceae bacterium | reverse complement strand
ATGCGCAATCACATGGATTTGAACGTGCTAGAAGAAAGTCAGCGTTTTCCGCGCGGCGAGTAACCTGAATTCGGCAAAGTTTTTAATAGCCTGAACATGTCTGGTTGCAGGGTTTGTTTTGTGCCCTAGTTCCTTGGCTAAAGGACAAGTCATGCACAACACTCAAACCCCATTGCGCAGCGCGCGCGTTCCTGCATCCCAAGTTGAACGGTCCTTGCGGTCTGCTGGGTTGTTCATGCGTTTGGGGGCAAGTGCGGGGACACAGATAGCAAAAGATTTTTTTCGTGCGCGTGACTTGGATATGAAATCTGCTGTCCTCTCGCCTCAGAATATTCAAACCGCAGTGAATTCGTTGAAACACTTGCGCGGTGCGGCGATGAAATTTGGGCAATTGGTATCATTGGATGAAAGTGTTGTTTTGACACCCGAAACTGCCGCGATTTTTGCGGAACTGCGCAATACTGGATATGCCATGCCACCGAAACAGCTGCGTCAGGTGCTGGACAAAAACTGGGGCCTTGGTTGGCAAAAGCAGTTCAAATCATTTGACGTCCGTCCCATTGCCGCCGCATCCATCGGGCAGGTGCATCGTGCCAAACTAAAAACGGGCCAGGATGTCGCGATCAAAGTGCAATTTCCCAACATGCGTCGCACAGTTGATGGGGATGTCAGCACATTGATTACAATGGTCAAAACATTTGGTGTGGCCCCCGAGAATTTAGATATTGATCATTATGCATCGCTTGCGCGCGATCAGTTGATTGCAGAAACAGATTATCTGCAAGAGGCCGATAATCTGCGTCAGTTCGCGCAATATTTTGCAGGGGATGCGCGATACCGCGTGCCAAAAGTTTATGATGATCTGTCCACAACTGACGTTCTGGTGATGTCGCTGGAAAACGGTGTCCCACTTGAAACCACGCGCGATTGGTCCGCGGATCAGCAAAAGCGCATTGGGCAAGATTTGGTCGATCTGGTCCTAAGGGAAGTATTTGAATTCAAACACGTGCAAACCGATCCGAACCTTGCGAATTACTTGATCGATCCAGATACACATCAATTGATTTTATTGGACTTCGGCGCTTGTGTGCGGATTTCTGAGACGAGTTTGAACGTTTATCAAACCCTTTTGAATGCAGGGATCACATTGGAACCAGAGCGCATGAAGCGGATTTTTGTGGATCATAATTTGCTGCCCCCTGAACTGAATGCGGCAGAGGATGCATTTGTCGATCAGGTATTAAATACCGTCATGGCCGAATTGGCGGCGACGGACATGTTTTCATTCGCGCAGTCACGGGTGTTCGATTTGCTCGATCTGAATGACGTGAAACTGTATACCGCGCTGTTGCCACACGAAAATTTGCCTGTTGATCTGATTTTCACACAACGAAAAATCATTGGACTTATTCTGTTTTTGCGCTCTTTGGGTGCTAGCCTACCTGTCACACAAATGTTGAAGGTTTACGAAAATCGCGGCTAATACAGAATGTTAAATTCCGCCCGAATTGCACGTTCTTGTTCGTCCGTCAGATAGGCGGGTTTGTGTTCTGCGAGAATGTTCTTGGCCTTCAAATTGGCCCGCTCCCACGCGCTGGTTGCTCCTGTTTCTGCCCAGGTGCGCGGTTCATTACGATCTGCAATATCTGGATAAAAATAATCGCGTTCCATCGCGGCGTAGGTGTCACTCTTTCCTAAGAAATGTCCTTCGCCCAAAACAGCTTCACAGATCGTTTCAAACCCCAGGGTTGCGTCATTCACTTCGATCCCGCGCAGGGCTCGATAGGAATTTGAATGCATTTCATCGTCCAAAACAAACCCCTCAAAACTTGCGCCCAAGAGGGATGCTGTCATGCCAGAGCTTTCATAGATTAGGTTCCCGCCTGACAGGGCCGCAGCAATAGATGTCATCCCCTTTTCCATCCCATATTGCGCGTCAATCGCCTTGGCATCTGTCATCGAACTTGCCACACCTGATGGAAGGCCCAGCCAGTTTGACACCTGCGCTGAGGCCGCGTTCAAAACGGCGGTTTCACCACTGCCACCTGCAAACGCGCCTGTGCGTAGATCGATGACAAACGGCCAGTTGGAAAACACCATTGGAAAACCTGGGCTAATGGTTTGAACCATGACCAAACTGGCAAGGGTTTCTGCCAGTGATTGTGTCAATATTCCTGCCAAAGTGGCTGGCGCTGTTGCGCCCGCTTGGGCGGCGGTGATGCAGGACATTGGGATGTTGTGTTTGATGCACTCATAAACAACATCAACGGCGTCTTCTGCATACCTCAATGGTGAAATCACAGGGCTGATATGCGCCTTTAGAAATGGGCGTTTTGCAAATTCGCCTTCACCACCCGCAGCAATGTCCAACATCCGCACAATCGGGGCAACGTGCGGGGCGATGGTGAAACTAGTTGCGACGGGTTTTGTTGTATTTTTCAGCAATGCGAAAACTGTATTCACATCCAGATCAAAATTATCGGGTACATCTGTTGCGACACAACACCGTGTAAACCAACTGACATTGCGCAATGCATCCTGAAGTCTGGTAAAGTGATGCAAGTCTTCCAATGTGGACGGCCGATATTGGGCCGTATCAATATCCAATGTCTGAACCGCCGCGCCGCCTGTTCCAAAATGAACACGATCGCCACCTATGTGTATGGACCGGTTCGGATCGCGGCCATGCAATGTAAATTGTTTGGGGGCTGTTTTGATGGCGCGTTCAATCATCTTTGGCGGGAATAAGATGCGTTCGCCAGAAATCGTGGCGCCATTGTTCAACAGATCCTGTGTCAGGCGCTCTGGTACTTCGCCCATACCCAACTCTGACAGCAATCGCACAGCAGTGTCGTAAACTTGTGTAACCTCTGTTTCGCTCAGGGGTTTGTACTGACCACCAATGGCGCCAGGCGGGCAAGGATCAAACTTTGTGGGCGCTGCGCGTTGCGCGACTTTTTTACGTCGTCCTGATCGCATTTGAATGTCGTTTCCCTGTTAGCGTGACACCTTTTTGGCGACTAAACACCTTCATTGCGACTTGGTGCAATGGTTTCTTTTGTGTTCACAAAAAAATCTGTTGTTTTCCAAAGACGCCTTTGTGAGAACTAATAAAAATATAACCAAAGACAGGGGACCCTCATGAAAACTCGGACCAAGGTTGTTGTGATCGG
>JAFMKS010000113.1 GCA_017852835.1 Paracoccaceae bacterium | reverse complement strand
GCTCTTCTTTTGGACCCAAAACCATCAAATCCACACGCAAGCCCCGCGTTGGAACAAATTCCTCTAAGCTGGGAAACCCCAACAATCGCAGATGGCGCGCCGCACCGCGCGCCAGCAATTGACCAGGTTGTAAAACGTCAAAATCATCCATGTGATAAATGTGAACAATTCATGAACATTTTGCAAGGTCGCAAACAGAACAGAACCCAAGAATTTTACCGTCATGTTGGCCCCAACGGAGGAGCAGTATGGCACGTCGACAACGCAAAATCCCCATGGTTCGCAAAACAAACTATGGACAATTACATCATGCACTTGGCCCGCAATCGGTGTTGAGCGAGGATAACGTCTCTCAAATCCACGAAAATGCGCTACGCGTTTTGCAAGAATTGGGTATTTCCATTCTGCTGCCAGAGGCGCGTGAATTGCTAAAATCAGCAGGGGCGCAGGTTTGGGACCATATGGTGCATTTTCCCCGTGATATGGTTGAAAATGCGCTGCAAACTGCACCGAAACGCTACACCATGCGCGCGCCAGCCCCAGAAAAGGATCAAGAGATTTATTTGGGACGTCAACTCTTTGCCTCCTCTGGCGGATGTCCCAACGCCTATGACCGTATCCGCGGACGTCGCCCTGGGAATTTGGAAAGCTATCGTGAGGCGATCCAATTACAGCAAAGCTTCGATATCATCCACAAACTCAGCCCCGCGCCCGAACCTCAGGATGTCCCAATTCATCTGCGCCATTTGGCGATGGTGGAAACCCAAATCGCAAACGCGGATAAGGCATTGGCCATTTACGCACGTGGACGGGCGCAGGTGGATCAGATGTTTGAATTGATCCAATCTGCCTTGGGATTAACTGAGGATGAATTCCGCGCAAACCCCTATTGCTCAACCGTTATCAACACCAATTCCCCGCGCCTGATCGACAATCCAATGGCCCAAGGATTGATTGATTTCGCCCGCGCGGGGCAGCTAACCATTGTGACACCCTTCTGTTTGGCAGGTGCCATGGCCCCCATCACCGTGGCAGGCGCACTCACACTGCAACATGCCGAGGCGCTGGCTGGCATCACACTGGCCCAAACCGCATCCGCTGGGGCGCCTGTAATGTATGGGGGATTTGGATCAAACGTGGACATGAAATCAGGGGCACCTGCCTTTGGCACACCAACGCACATGCAAATGACATTGGGATCAGGACAATTGGCCCGCCACATCGGCCTGCCCTGGCGCTCGGCGGCGGGGGCTGCATCAAATACGCATGACATGCAGGCCGCATCCGAAAACACCATGGCCATCATGGCAACCGCCATGGCACAGGCCACCCTGACCCTGCATACGGCGGGTTGGTTAGAGGGAGGTCTGACCTTTGGCTACGAAAAATTCATCAATGATATCGAAGTTTTGCAAACCCTTGGGCATTTTTCAAAAGGGGTTGATCAAAACGCCGCTGCAATGAGCCTTGATCCGATAACCGAAGTGATGCCGGGTGGACATTTCTTTGAAACGGGGCAAACCATGGAACGCTATGGCAGTGAATTTTACGATCCACTGGTGGCGGATTTGTCAAACTTTGGCACATGGGAAGCCGCAGGGTCCGTGCCCTCGCAAGAGCGCGCAACATCCCTGTGGCAGGCGCGGTTGGCAGAATTTACGCCGCCTGCGGGCTGCGAAGATCGTTTGGGGCGCATGGCCGCGCGGTTGGCACAGATGCGCGAGGCGGGGGGCGCACCAATTTTGGATTGATGCGGTGCACAGCGTCCAGGGTGCATCAAAGATCGGGACTTGTTTTTCCCACGCCTCCAGCCTATCTACCCATTCGGCGGGTGCTGTTCCTCGCGTCAGACGGTAACATTCCGGTGGCCTTAAGCAAATCCGAGGGAGCTGGCTCTGTCGTTGCCCTGGCTTCGTTACCTGGCGCCCACCTGAATATCAGGTCCTCGGGAATGCGTTTACCAGACGGTTGCTACGGGCCCGCCACACCTTTTATCCATTGAATTGACTAAGCCCAAATTCTAGATCGGGCCTTTGCGCAAGACGTAAAAGTTTTTGCGTTTTTTTTCATACATCAACGATCAAGCACGCGCTCGGGGGCGGTTAACAGGGCTGAATGAAATGAAGCCCCCGCCCTTCCGGACGGGCGTGGGCTGGATCATACGCGATTAGTCTACGCCTTCGCTTCGACCGCGCACGATCGGGGCAATAAAATTAACCCTTAGTCAGGAATTTAGTGAAATAAAGCATTTCAAACATCGTCCGTTCTTAGCGCCGTCCTAAGTCGGATTGGAAACAGAACAGCGCATTTCAACGTTAAACAATGCGACTTGGAAATGCCTTAAAACGCCTCGGGCTTGGCCTCGCGGGCCATATGATCCAAAACAGCGTTGCAGAACTTGGATTCTTTCCCATCGGGGTAAAAGGCCGCGGCCAGATCGACGTATTCCACGATCACAACCTTGGGCGGCGTATCGGATTGCGTCAATTCCACACCTGCGGCACGAAACAGGGACCGCAATGTTGGATCAATCCGTGCAATCGGCCATTTGGCCACCAATGCGCGATCGGTCATTTGGTCGATCAGCGCCTGATGGTTCACCGCATCATTAACGATCTTTTCAAATAAGTCTGGATCGCCCTCTTGCATCTCGCCTTCATCATAGATCGCACCAAAACGGTGATCCAAAAATTCACGCGCCACAACATCGCTGGCCTGCCCTGAATGTTCCATCTGAAATAGGGCCTGCACCGCATAGAGGCGGCTTGCCGTGCGCATTTTGCGTTTTTGATTACCAGAGAGTTCAGGACGAGTGGTCATAGTGTCGTTTAATCCGATGCAAGTTGATATGCGTCATCTGAGGGGCGGAATCCAACCCCCTTGCGCGAAGCGCCCCATTTACGGGTCAATGCAATCAGATGCAAGGCCGCAGCCGCCGCGCCGCCCCCTTTATTTTGACCCTTCGCTTCGGCACGCACCGTTGCCTGATCCATATTTTCAACGGTCAGGATCCCGTTCCCAATGCATAAGCCCTGCAACCCCAACATGGTCAATGCGCGTGAACTGTCATTACAGACGGTTTCATAATGCGTTGTTTCGCCCCGCACCACGCAGCCCAGTGCCACATAGCCATCAAAATTGCTAAGGCGTTCGGAAATACCGATGGCGGTGGGAA
>JAFMKS010000042.1:14111-17894 GCA_017852835.1 Paracoccaceae bacterium | reverse complement strand
TGCCCTGCAAAGGGGCCAAAAACAGATCGGAACCGATTTGGATTTTTGATCGAGAAATCGGGATGCGCAGATAGCCTGTCCACAACATCCAGCGCCTCCTCTGGTTTTGCATGTGTCATTTGAATGCTGAACCATTTGTCAATGACCAAACGTTCGTGTTTCCACGTTTCATAAAACTGCTGTGATGCGTTCATGCCGTATTCGCAGGACAAAAGCGCACCCAATGCGCCCAGCGTGCTGGTCATATTATCGGCTGTTTCGAATTGTTTACGCGCCTCTGTCCCGCCATCCAATCGGGTGATCAGCCCCAAAGCCATGTTGGCCATTGCCCGCTGCCCTGCCTGTTCCGCGGTAGGTGCAAAGGGCGCGCGTACCTGATTTTCAACGTAAATTGTGCCCAAATCATTTTGCAACACTTCGGCCAAAGAATGCGAGATGGTTTCTTGTGCTGCATGAATTGCAAAGGGGTCGGGCGTTGTCCCCGCATTATATAACCGCTGCATGACATCTGATCGCGCAGGTTGCATCAGGGTCAGTGCACGAAACGCAGGGTCAAGTTCCGCGTTGATCGCCACATCACGCAGACCCGACAATAGGCGTTCGTCAACGGCGGCGCCATCTGTCAGCATCGACAGTGTGACGTCCATCATCAAGGTTTGCGCTGCATCCCATTTGGAATAGGGATCTGTGTCATTCGACATTAAAAACGATAACCGATCCCGATCAACCGAATGGTCGATGACAACAGGCGCGGAAAATTCGCGCAATATTGACGGGATTGGCCGCCCCGCCAATCCATCAAAGCGCAGAGTTTGTGATTTTTCGGTCAATTCAAAAATTTGCGTTGGTTGAATTTCCGCCCCCGATTGATCCAACAAACCAACTGCAAGCGGAATGACAAAGTTTGGTTTTTCAGGTTGACCCGGTGTGGGGGCCGTGGACTGTTCAAACGTTAATTCAAAAGATCCGTTTTCAAAGGTTTCGCTGACCTTAACCTGCGGTGTACCTGCCTGTTGATACCACAGCTTAAACTGACTTAGATCGCGGTCTGTTGTGTCCTCAAACGCGGCAAGCCAATCTTCGATGGTTGCCGCCTGTCCGTCATGTTGGTCAAAATAGCGCTCTACCGATTTGTAATAGGCCGCGTCCCCCACCAGCGTTTTTAACATACGGATTAATTCAGCGCCCTTTTCATAGACGGTCAGGGTGTAAAAATTGTTGATCTCAACAAAACTTTCGGGCCGCACAGGGTGAGCAAGGGGCCCTGCATCTTCGCGGAACTGTCGTGATCGCATCAGAAACGCATCCCCAATGCGTTTTACAGGCGCACTGCGCATATCGGCGGTGAATTGCGAATCCCGAAACACCGTTAGTCCTTCTTTCAGGCACAGTTGAAACCAATCGCGACAGGTGATGCGATTGCCCGTCCAATTGTGGAAATATTCATGCGCGATGACCGCTTCGATCAATTCGAAATTTGTGTCCGTTGTAATTTCATTGTTGGCCAAGATGTAGGTGCTGTTGAAAATATTCAGTCCCTTGTTTTCCATCGCCCCCATATTGAAATCATCAACGGCAACAATGTTGAAAACGTCCAAGTCATATTCGCGTCCATAGACACGTTCATCCCAGTCCATTGACGCCTTTAGCGCCTGCATGCCGAATTCACATTTGTCCTGATCCCCGTCCCGCACCCAAATGTTAAGTTCCACATCACGACCCGATTGGGTGGTGAAGCGATCTTGGTGATTGAACAGCTCGCCCGCCACTAGCGCGAAAAGATAGGCCGGTTTGGGCCATGGATCGTGCCATTCGGCGCTGCCTGTTTCCAATGCTATCAAGTTCCCATTTGACAAAAGGACGCGATGATCGCCGTTAATGCGCACATCAAATTTTGCCAAAACATCGGGGCGATCAGGATAATAGGTGATTTTGCGAAACCCCTCGGCCTCGCACTGGGTACAGTACATCCCATTGGACATATATAACCCTTCAAGCGCGGTGTTTGCGCTGGGATTGATTTCAACCTCTGCCTCCCAAATGAATGGGGCATTTGGAACAACACAGTCCAAATGTGTTTCTGAGATATTGGGCGATACTGGGGCACCGTTAATTTTGGCCCAGATCAATTTCATCTCTGACCCGTCCAATATAAACTGATTTGTTTTCGCATCGGGGTTGGGGCGAAACGCAATGCGCGAAATGACCCGCGTTTTGGTTGGGTCCAAATGAAAAGTCAGCTCGGTCTTATCAACCAAGTACGCAGGCGGTGTGTAATCTTTTAGGTAGATCATTTGATCGATGTCTTTTGCCATACGTCCTGGTCCTTCGAACTTGTCTTTTTAAACATAGACCCTAGCTCGGAAATTGAAGGTTGCAATGTGCAAAATGTGGGAATTAGGCGTCAGTGTCGGCACAAAAAGAACAGATAACAATTCTTTGGTTCAAACGCGACTTACGCATTGAGGATCATCCAGCCCTTTGCCATGCGGCGCAGCTGGGCTATCCAATACTCCCACTTTATGTGGTTGAGCCTGCACTATGGATGCAATCAGACTATAGCGGTCGTCAATGGGAATTTACCAAAGAATGTCTTTTTGATCTTCGTGCGCAGCTTGGTGCATTGGGCATGCCCTTGGTTGTGCGCATGGGCGCAGTACGTAAAGTGTTGCGCGAACTGGCCGCCACTTTTGACGTTAAACATTTGGTCGCGCATGAGGAAACTGGAACGACCTGGACGTTTCAGCGCGATCTGCGGGTTCAGGCATGGTGTCGTGAAAACACAATTGATTTTACCGAATTACCCCAGTCTGGTGTTGTGCGTCGTTTGGATACGCGCGATCACTGGGCGCGTGCGCGGGATCGGTTTGTGGATGGGGTGCGCCTGAAACCCCCAAAGGCGCTGAAACCCATCGACATTGACGTCGGCCATATCCCTGATTGGGCGAATATTTCGGGTGAACCTGATCGCTGCCCATTGCGCCAGCACGGCGGGCGCAGGACGGGCCTGTCGTCATTGGATAAATTTTGGGGAAATGGTATCAAAACCTATCGCTGGGCCATGTCCTCGCCCCTGACGGCGCCCCATGCGTGTTCGCGGATATCGCCGCATTTGGCATTAGGTGCGATGAGCATTCGAGAGGTGGCGCAATTGTCCGCATTGCGTTCCAAGAGATTTTCAACACCTGCAAAAAAGGGATACGCCTCGTTTCAATCGCGCCTTGCGTGGCGTGATCATTTTATCCAAAAGCTTGAGGATCAACCCGACTTGGATCAGGTTGCCATGCATCGCGCCTATGATAATCTGCGACCTCGTGACGGAAATGAAACGCTTTTGTCTGCATGGGAAAAGGGGGAAACAGGTCTGCCGTTTCTGGATGCTTGCATGCGGTCGCTTCAGGCGACGGGGTGGTTAAATTTCCGCATGCGGGCCATGGTGATGTCTGTCGCCTCTTATCATCTGTGGCTGGATTGGCGCGCGGCGGGGACACGTTTGGGGCGCTTGTTTACGGATTATGAACCGGGCATTCATTGGTCACAGGTTCAAATGCAATCGGGGATCACAGGGATGAATAGCATTCGCATCTATAATCCGATGAAGCAGGCGGTTGAACATGACCCAAACGGCGCGTTTGTGCGTCGGTGGTGCCCAGAACTGCGGGATGTGCCCGATGTCTTTTTGCATGAACCTTGGAAATGGGACGATGGGCAAAACCCCGTCGGAAAAACCTATCCCACCCGAGTCGTCGATTTCGAAGCCAGTGCACGCGCCGCCCGTGATCG
>JAFMKS010000042.1:0-13877 GCA_017852835.1 Paracoccaceae bacterium | reverse complement strand
AAAACCTGGGATGAGGTTCGATTTTGTTCGCAAAAGTGCAGGTCGCAGAAGAATGCCAGTCGGTTTCAAGAAAAACTGAAGAAGTTTTAGATTAATTGGTTAGTAAAGCTTACCAATCCTGTTGCTGATAGGAAACTTCGGTTCTATATAGACTACAAACAACCTTATATTTTTGGGAGCATGTCATGTCCGAACGCATCGAACTAAGTGGTTTGAACGTCGCCGTTGAACTTCAACATTTTATCGAAACACAGGCGCTTCCTGGGACGGGTGTGGAGCCAAGCGCGTTTTGGTCGGGTTTGGCCGATATTGTCGCGACATTGGGTCCGAAAAACGCAGCAGTGCTAAAAAAGCGCGATGAGTTGCAAGCACAGATCGATGCATGGCACATCGAACGTCGCGGATCAGAGCATAAACCCGCGCAATACGAACAGTTTCTGCGCGATATCGGCTATTTGGTTCAGGAAGGCGATGCGTTCCAGATTGATACAGCAAATGTGGACCCGGAAATCGCACAGACACCTGGGCCACAACTGGTGGTTCCGATCACGAACGCACGCTTTGCCTTGAATGCTGTTAATGCACGTTGGGGTAGTCTTTATGATTGCTTTTATGGCACGGACGCGATGGGCACATTGCCACCCGCAGGTGGATATGATCGCGGCCATGGTGCCCGCGTTGTTGCACGTTCGCGCGTGTTTTTGGATGAAACCTTCCCAATTCAGGGTGCAAGCCACGCGGATGTGCGCCGCTATTACGTGCATGAAGGCCAACTCTTGGTGGATGACATGCCATTGGCGCAACCTGAAAAATTTGTGGGCTACACAGGCAATGCCAAGGCCCCCGATTCAGTTTTGTTGAAAAATAACGGTCTGCACGTTCAGTTGATCTTTGATCGTGCTCATGCGATTGGCGCGCGCGATCAGGCAGGCTTGGCCGATGTGGTCATGGAAAGTGCGCTGTCTGTGATTATGGACCTAGAGGATTCTGTCGCCTGCGTTGACGCCGCTGATAAGGTCGAGGCCTATTCCAATTGGCTGGGTTTGATGAAGGGCGATTTGACATCAACCTTCATGAAGGGCGGCACCGAGATTACGCGCGTGTTGAACGCGGATCGCGAATTCACGCTGCCAAATGGCGATGCAACCATGACCGTAAAGGGGCGCGCGGTACTGTGGATCAGAAACGTGGGTCATTTGATGACAACACCCGCTGTGTTGGATGCCGAGGGTGGTGAAATTTTTGAAGGATTGCTGGATGCCTTGGTGTCGGTCGCAATTGCGATGCATGATCTGAAAAATGACACAGGCAATTCCGCGCATGGCTCTGTTTATGTGGTTAAACCAAAAATGCATGGCCCCGAAGAAGTCGCATTCACCAATGAAATCTTTAATCATGTCGAAGACATTCTTGGCCTGCCACGCAACACTGTCAAAATCGGCATCATGGACGAAGAACGCCGCACGACTGTTAACCTAAAAGAATGCATTCGTGCCGCAAAATCCCGCGTTGCCTTTATCAATACTGGCTTTTTGGATCGTACAGGGGATGAAATCCACACCAGTATGGAGGCGGGCCCCTTTAGCCGCAAAGATTTCATCAAGCGCAAGGCGTGGATTGGTGCCTATGAAAACCTGAATGTTGATATCGGGCTTGAGTGTGGTTTGCAGGGACGCGCGCAAATCGGCAAAGGCATGTGGGCAATGCCCGACGCCATGGCTGCAATGATTGAACAAAAGATTGATCATCCAAAATCTGGCGCAAACTGCGCCTGGGTTCCCAGCCCAACAGCCGCAACATTGCATGCCTTGCACTATCACAAAATCGACGTGATTGCTGTGCAGGATAAAATCAAGGCGGGGGGACGCCGCGCGCATGTGAATGCCGTGTTGGATATTCCTTTGGCAGCCTTTAAAAAATGGAGCGAGGCGCAAATCATGCGCGAGGTTGAAAACAACGCTCAGGGTATTTTGGGATATGTTGTGCGCTGGATCGATCAGGGGATCGGATGTTCTAAGGTTCCAGACATTAACAACGTTGGTTTGATGGAGGACCGCGCAACCTGTCGTATTTCGGCGCAACATATCGCAAACTGGCTGCACCACGATATTGTGTCCAAGGATCAAGTCATGGGCGCGATGAAGAAAATGGCGGCTGTTGTTGATGAACAAAACGCAGGGGATTCTGCCTATCTCCCGATGGCGCCAGATTTTGACGGTATCGCGTTTCAGGCGGCCTGCGATTTGGTGTTTGAGGGCCGTGTTCAACCATCTGGTTACACAGAGCCAGTGTTGCACCAACGCCGGCTTGAGCTAAAAGCGCAAGGCGCATAAACTTTTCGCAACCGCACCATTGTCATTCTTTCCTGCCCGTTATTATATCAGGGTAGGAAAGAGGTAGCCTATGAAACGTCCTGTCGTTGGTGTTGTTGGAAATCAGTATATGATCAATGATCAGTACCCCGTGCATGCGGCAGGCCGTATGACAACATGGGCTGTGTCGCATGTCTCAGACTGCGCGCCGATGATTGTGCCAACGGACCCAGAGATTGCTTCGGTTTCTGAATTGATCGAAATTTGTGATGGGTTTGTGTTCACAGGCGGACGTCCAAACGTACACCCCGAAGAATATGGCGAAATCGCAACCGAAGCGCATGGCGATTTTGATCGTGGGCGTGATGCGATTGCGCTGGGCATCATTCGGGCCTGTGTGGAACGCGGTCAACCGATATTTGGGATTTGTCGCGGTTTTCAAGAGGTGGCCGTGGCGATGGGGTCAACCCTGCATCCTGAAATCCGTGACTTACCAGGGCGGGATAACCACCGCATGCCGCCTGACGGCACGATGGAGGAAAAATTTGCCCTGCGCCATGTGGTAACAGTCAGTGAAAATGGACCTTTCCGCGACGTGTTCGGCGCGACAGAGGTTTTGACAAATACCTTGCACGGTCAGGGGATTGAACGCGCAGGCGAACGGATCGTTATTGATGGGTATGCCCCCGATGGCACGCCCGAGGCGATCTATGTCAAGGACGCGCCTGGTTTCACATTATCGGTGCAGTGGCATCCCGAATGGAATGCGGATCAGGACCCTGTATCACGCCCGCTGTTTCAGGCGTTCGGTCAGGCGGCCTATGACTATGCCATGGCACGCTCGGCCTAATCCAATTGCATCAAATGACGGATCAACATGACGCCGCGGACCACGTGTTCTTCTTTTTCGACGGCAACCCACCCCCGTTTTTCAAAAAACGGCCGTGCGATTAGGCTGGCGTGTACGGTTTTGGGTGGCGTTTTTACGGAAGCTAACATCTGATCATAAAGCGCCCCTGCAACCCCCTGCCGATGCCAGTCGGGATGCACAAATGCCATGGAAATGTGATGCTCTGCCGTCACGCTCATGAACCCGATCACCTTGCCATCTGCTTCGGCAATGATGCAAGTTTCATCGGCCAAATATGTGAGGGGGTCGGGGATCGTTGGGGTCCAAGCGCTTCGTTGCGCTTCGGTATATTTTTCATGTGTCCCACGCTGAACCGCGTGAAAATATACCTCGGCGCAGGCGCGGGCGTCATCATGGTAGGGGCGGATTGAAAAACTCATGTCACCTTTTGACGTGTTTTGTATTTGGGATCATCCCATAGGTTCAAATTGATAACATCACATAACGTGCGGGCCGCAGCGCGGACCTGATCAACGTCGATATAAAGTGGGGTGAACCCAAAACGCATCAGATCGGGTGCGCGGAAATCCCCGATGATTTTGCGATCAATCATCGCCTGCATTGCGGCATAACCCTGTTCAAAGTGATAGGACACTTGCGAACCCCGCGCATGCGGGTCGCTGGGCGAGGCGAGCTTTAATGCGGGGCAGCCTGCGCTGACTTCTTCAACAAAGGCCTCGCTTAGTTCAATGGATCTTGCGCGCACATCTGCGATATCCACGCGGTCCCAAACGTCCAATGCCGCGTCCAATGCGACGAGGCCCAAAATGGGTGGGGTGCCGACACGCAAACGGTCAATCCCATCGCCCGCACGATAATTTAGTTCAAAATCAAAGGGTGCGGCATGTCCCAACCACCCGGATAGCGCGGGGCGCACAGTATCGGCCAAATCGGGCCGCACATAAATGAACGCAGGCGCACCCGGTCCGCCGTTCAGGTATTTATAGGTGCATCCGATCGCAAAATCGACATTTGCACCTGCTAAATCCACATCAACCGCACCTGCCGAATGTGCCAAATCCCATACTGTAATGGCGCCACAGGCATGCGCACGTTCTGTGATCGCCTGCATGTCATGACGGCGTCCCGTGCGATAATCTATTTCGGTGATTAGGGTCACAGCCACGTCGTCATCAATGGCGTCATAAACATCTTCTGGCGCGACGACCCGCAATTCGTAATCACGATCCAGTGATTTTATCAATCCCTCTGCCATATAAAGATCTGATGGAAAATTACCTGTGTCCGACAAAATCACCCGCCGATCTGGACGAAGGTCCAGTGCCGAGGATAGCGCCTGATAAACTTTGATAGACAGAGTATCGCCCATCACGATGCTGCCATTTGCGGCCCCTAAAATCCGCGCAATTCTATCACCAACGCGGCGCGGCATATCCATCCACCCCGCTTTGTTCCACCCCGTGATCAACATTTCACCCCACTGATCCGTCATCGACGCGCCAACGCGATCTTTGGCATTTAGGGGCAAGGGACCCAGTGAATTTCCATCCAGATAAATCATCCCCTCTGGCACATAAAACTGTGACTTGGTCCATTGAAAATCGGTCATACCTGACCCCCTGCGATTTCAAGGGTTTGCCCGTTGATCGACCCAGAATTTGAATGGCACAGCCACAGCGCGGATTGCGCAACCTCATCCACGTGGATCAAACGCCCATGTTGGTTTGCCGATGTCATGACGGCAAGGGCATCTTTTTCACTGATCCCTGCGCGTGTTTTGATGCTTTCTACATTGCGGGTAATAATGTCGGTATCCACGTATCCGGGGCAAATTGCGTTGAACGTTATGCTGCTGCTCATATGTTCCTCGGCATAGCTGCGGATCAGGCCGATGACACCATGTTTGGACGCGGAATAGGCGCCAGCCCCCTTAAGCCCGCGCAGGCCTGCAATTGAGGACACGGCGATCACGCGGCCCCAATCGGTTTCGGACATGGATTTCATGCATTCACGGATTGTCACGAAACATCCATCCAGATTTGTGGTCATGATTTTCCGCCAAAATTCCAAATCTGTTTTTTGAAGCGTCTTGCCCTCGGCGATGCCCGCATTTGCAACACAAATTTGAATGGGGCCACGTTCGGCAACCGCCTTGGCAATTGTTTCAATCTGTGCGGCCTCATCTGTGACATCCATGGCCATGGCGTGAATTCGCCCACCTGCAACTTGATCCAAAACCTCTTGTCTGCGACCTGTAATTGTCACTTCGGCCCCTTCGGCGGTCAATGCGCGTGCGATGGCCAATCCAATGCCCGTTCCGCCCCCTGTCACAAATGCGTGTTTCCCACTGTGTTGCATTCCAAAACTCCTTGTGTTTCATGCTTACTTTAAATGCGTTCCACAGGCGCACAAGTAATTACGTCACGATTTGAAAAAGATATTCACAAAAATGAATTTATGTGTAGGATGCGCCCACCTAAGGAGATTACCCATGAAAAATGCATTAGCGATTTTGGTGTCTGTCGTTGCAAGCATGAGCGCCGCGAGCGAAGATATCGCGGACCAATACCCGCAATCTGAATTATATTCCAAACCTGTCGAAGTTATTCCTCACGTTTTTTCCGCAATCGGGGCAACCGCACCGCCCACCTATGAAAATTCGGGACACAACAATAACCTATCTTTTGTTGTAACGGATGAGGGTGTCGTAGTCGTGAATGGCGGTGCATCTGCACGCCTTGCCGCGGCGTTGCACGAAGAAATTAAGGCCGTCACTGATCAGCCCGTCAAATTGGTTGTGAATGAAAACGGCCAAGGACACGCCATGTTGGGCAATTCCTATTGGGCGGATTTAGGTGTGGATATCATCGCCCACGAAGAGGCGACAGAAGAAGTCGAACACAACGGTGATTTCATCTTACAAGGCATGCAGCGATATAATCGTGATAAGGCCGAAGGGACACGGGTTGTTCCCGCCAACATCAGCTTTTCTGACAGCTACACCTATGAACTCGGCGGTGTGACGTTTGAAATTTTGCATTTGGGTCCTGCACACGGACCAGGGGACACGCAGGTGTGGATCCCGCAATGGTCCATGATGATTGCGGGCGATATCGCATTTCACGAACGCATGTTGCCCATATTTGAAGATACCTGCACAAGCTGCTGGATTGAAACATGGGAAGAGGCCTTTGTTCCGTTGCAACCCACCTATGTGATCCCCGGTCACGGACATCCGACGAACTTGGCCCAAGTGCATCGTTACACCTACGAATATCTGGTTGATTTGCGCGAAAAAGTTGGTGCGCATTTGGATGATGGCGGTGATCTAGCAGGGGCCTATTACGTCGATCAGGAACGTTGGAAGGTGCTGGACACCTTTGAAGAATTGGCAACAAAAAACGCAGGCCGCGTTTATGCTGAGATGGAGTTTGAATAATGACAACAATCCTGCAGGCCATTGCAGTTGCGATTACATGCCTTGGCGCACCAGTTTGGGCCAGTGATCTGGCTGATGAAATCACAGGGTACATGGATTTTGCCACCTATGATTCTGGCATCATCGTGCCAGAGCAGTTGACACAAGACGTGTTCGACGCAGCCCTATTCATAGATACGCGCGACGCCGATCAATTTGATGCGGCCACGATCCCAGGTGCAACCCATATCGAATGGCGCGAAGTCCCAGGTCGTTTGGGGGAAATTCCAGATAGCGGCATGGTCATTCTGTTTTGTAACACGGGCAGCTTATCTGCACAGGCTGTGTTTGCGGCACGCCTGATGGGGCATGAAAACGTGTTGGTGTTGCAAACGGGCTTGCAGGGCTGGCAACAAAACGCGGCCTATAAACCGGAATGATGGCACGGTGGTTGAATATCCCACCTGTTTGGTTGGCGCTGGCGTTGGTCATTGCCTATTTTCAGGAGCGGTATTTCCATTTTGGTCTGTCGCTGTCCCATCCAATCACGAATATGGTGGCGGGACTGTCCGTTGGGGCAGGGGTGTTGTTGATGGCGCTGGCCGTGCTTGAAATGCGGCGGCATCGCACAACGGTGATTCCCCACCGCGAGGCCGATCATTTGGTGACAACAGGTGTGTTTAAATGGACACGGAACCCGATTTACCTTGGGGACGCTTTGGTCCTATTGGGATTTATTTTGCACTGGGATGCGGTGTTATCGCTAGCAAGCTTGCCAATCTTCATCGTGGCCATAGATAACGGGTTTATCGTATATGAAGAGGATCGACTTCGGCGCAAATTTAGATCGGATTTTGAACGGTATATGCGCGACACACGGCGCTGGATTTAAACATTGCGACATTTTTGGCACTCGTAACGTCAGCGCGTTTCGGGTTTGTTGCGTATAGGAAACTAACCAAGGTGTCCGCAAGGGCACGAAAAAAGAAGAAGGACGGAAACGTTGAAAATCGGAACACCTAAAGAAGTGTTCGAAGGCGAAGCAAGGGTCGCAATGACCCCTGACAGCGCACTTCAGCTTCAAAAGCTCGGTCACGAGTGCTACGTCGAAAGCGGCGCTGGCGCGATGGCGGGCTTTTCAGATGCTGCATACGAAAATGCAGGCGTAAGTGTTGTTAAAACAGCAGCAGCACTTTGGAAAGAAGTGGACATCGTTGCCAAGGTACGCCCCCCAAGCGATACCGAAGCAAAGCGGATGCAAAAAGGTCAGACACTGATTTCGTTCTTCTATCCTGCACAAAACGAAGAGCAGATGGCGTTATTGGCCAAAAAGGGTTCAACCGTGATTGCGATGGACATGGTCCCACGTATTTCACGCGCGCAGAAAATGGACGCGTTGTCGTCAATGGCGAATATCGCGGGGTATCGTGCTGTGATCGAAGCAGGGAACAACTTTGGTCGTTTCTTCACGGGACAGGTGACTGCCGCGGGTAAAATGCCACCTGCCAAGGTATTGGTCGTGGGTGCGGGTGTTGCGGGTCTTGCTGCGATTGGGACATCTGTTTCATTGGGTGCCGTGACCTATGCATTTGACGTACGTCCAGAGGTGGCCGAACAAGTTGAATCAATGGGCGCTGAATTCGTCTATCTTGATTTCGAAGAAGAACAACAAGACGGTGCCGCGACAGGCGGGTATGCCGCCGTATCAAGCCCAGAGTTCCGTGAAGCGCAACTGGCAAAATTCCGTGAATTGGCGCCCGAGGTGGATATTGTGATCACGACGGCACTGATCCCAGGACGCGATGCACCAAAACTTTGGTTGGCGGATATGATTGCGGCGATGAAGCCGGGTTCCGTTATTGTTGATCTTGCGGCAGAGCGCGGCGGAAACGCCGAAGGCACAGTGATGGATGAAAAGGTTGTCACAGACAACGGCGTCACCATCGTTGGGTACACCGATTTCCCAAGCCGTATGGCATCACAGGCATCTTCCCTATACGCGACAAACATCCGTCACATGATGACAGATTTGACGCCTGAAAAAGATGGTGCCGTAAACCACAACATGGAAGACGACGTGATCCGTGGTGCAACCGTTGCACACGACGGTGATGTTACATTCCCACCACCCCCACCAAAAATTCAGGCGATTGCAGCCAAGCCACAGGAAAAGCCAAAAGAGCTGACACCTGAGGAAAAGCGCGAGCAAGAAATCGCAGCGTTCAAGGCGGCCACAAAACAACAGGTCACATTGCTGGCCGTTGGTGGTTTGCTGACCCTTGGTTTGGGCCTTATTGCGCCAGCAAGCTTTATGCAGCACTTCATCGTGTTTGTTCTGTCTGTGTTCATCGGTTTCCAAGTTATTTGGAACGTTTCGCATTCATTGCACACACCGTTGATGGCGGTAACCAATGCGATTTCATCCATCATCATTTTGGGTGCTTTGATGCAAATCGGGTCGGGTTCGATGCTGGTCATCATCTTAGCTGCGGCCTCGGTGTTCATGGCTGGGATCAACATCTTTGGTGGCTTCCTCGTCACACGTCGCATGCTTGCGATGTTCCAGAAATCTTAATTGGGGGGTGAACTGATGGAATTTGGATTTACCACAGCGGCCTATGTTGTTGCCGCGGTTCTGTTCATCCTGTCACTAGGTGGACTTTCTGGCCAAGAAAGCGCGAAACGCGCCGTTTGGTATGGTATTGTTGGAATGGCCTTGGCCGTGTTCGCAACATTGACGGGTCCGGGTATGGGGCTTTGGATGTTGTCTGTCGTCTTGATCGCGGCGGGGGGCCTGATTGGCTACATGCTGGCCTCTAAGGTTGAAATGACACAAATGCCAGAACTGGTTGCGGGTATGCACGCGCTTGTCGGTTTGGCGGCGGTTTTCGTGGGTTATAACGCGCACATCGAAATCGTGCGTGTCATGGCAATGGACGATACAGCCCGCAAAGCATTAGAGGGCTTTGCCGCATTGATCGCGAAAAAATCATCTGTTGAAATTTCGATCCTGCGTGTCGAATTGTTCCTGGGTGTCTTTATCGGTGCGATCACATTTACAGGTTCGGTCATTGCCTATGGCAAACTGTCTGGTCGCGTCACATCAGCGGCAACAAAATTGCCAGGTGGTCATATGTTGAACGCAGCGGCCGCTGTTATTTCAGCGGTTACATTGGTCATGTACATGAACTCTGGCGATATGTTGCCATTGGTCATCATGACGGTTGCGGCACTGTTCATCGGATACCACTTGATCATGGGTATCGGTGGTGCTGACATGCCTGTTGTTGTGTCGATGTTGAACAGTTACTCTGGTTGGGCTGCGGCTGCGATCGGCTTTAGCCTTGGCAACGACTTGTTGATCGTTGTTGGTGCGCTTGTTGGCTCCTCAGGTGCGATCCTGTCCTACATCATGTGTAAGGCGATGAACCGTTCGTTTGTCTCTGTTATCCTTGGTGGTTTTGGTGGCGCTGCGGGTCCTGCAATGGAAGTTGAGGGTGAACAAGTCGCGATTGAGGCAGATGCCGTTGCGGCTGCCTTGAACGATGCAGATAGCGTTGTGATCATTCCAGGCTACGGTATGGCGGTTGCCCAAGCGCAGCAGGCCGTGTCAGAATTGACCAAGCGTTTGCGCGCCAAGGGCAAAAACGTGCGCTTTGCGATCCACCCAGTTGCGGGTCGTTTGCCGGGCCACATGAACGTTCTATTGGCCGAGGCCAAAGTGCCCTATGACATCGTGTTGGAGATGGATGAAATCAACGATGATTTCCCAGAAACAGACGTATCAATTGTCATCGGGTCAAACGACATCGTGAACCCAGCCGCCCAAGAAGATCCGAACAGCCCAATCGCGGGTATGCCGGTTTTGGAATGCTGGAAATCAAAACAGGTGTTTGTTTCAAAACGTGGTCAGGGAACAGGGTATTCTGGTATCGAAAACCCACTGTTCTACAAAGAGAACACGCGCATGTTCTATGGCGATGCCAAGGACAGCTTGAACAAACTGCTGACAATGATCGACTAACGACCATGGTGATACGCATTGAAACACCCGCCCATCGTGGCGGGTGTTTCCGTTTGGCGTCATTGCATGCGGATGTATTCCACTTCGCTTGGTTTTGCGCCCGATTAACGCTGGACGCATCTGGGGTGCGGCCCTATCGTTTTAATAGACTTCTTGAATTGGACAGCCCATGTCACTGATTACCGATCATCCACTGCGCTATAAACTGGCGAATGAATTGCATGCCCGCCCGTTTCCATCGTTTCGCGCACCTGGGGTTGTTGCCTATTTGGCGCTGAAACTGCCTGAAAATGCTGCGGGGCGGGACCGCGCGCAGGATCGGTTGGACCTGATTGCATTGTTGGATCGCTATGGCGCGGGCCACCCGAAAGAGGGCGCAACGCATTATTTTGGCGACCTAGGGCGTTACAAAATCAAATGGGAACAACATACCGAATTTGTGACCTATACGGTGTTTTCAGGCGCGTTGAGTGAGCGTGCCTTTGATCCTGCGGTCTTTGATGCCTTTCCTGCAGATTGGCTGGCGGGGTTGGATGCGGTGCGGGTGACGTCCATTTCCATCCGTGCAGAGCTGCGCGAAGATGAAGATGATATTTCACAAAAACTGTCGGATTGGTTTGTGTCTGAAAGCGTTGCAGTCAGCCGTGTGTTGGACGACAGCGCGATTGTTGCGGCCGATTTCCGCATTGATGAAACAGGCCACCAGCGTGTCGCAATTTTTGCTGATAAGGATACGGGTGAACGGCGTTTGGGCCGCATCATTCAACGGTTATGCGAAATCGAAACCTACAAAAGCCTGTCAATGCAAGGTTTCGCGACTGCCCGCGAAATTCAGGGACGCATGGGGCAAATAGATGCTGAGATTACGGATTTAATGAAATCCTTGGCCGAGGCAACCCAGCCTGCGGAATCCACACTGGCCGCGGTGTTGCGTCATTCAGCAGAGCTTGAAAGCTTGGACGCGCAGGTGGCGTTTCGCTTTGGGGCGACATGGGCCTATCAGGCGATTGTGGACCAACGCATCGCTGTATTACGAGAAGAGCGGTTCAAAGGGCGTCAGACGTTTTATGAATTCATGATGCGTCGTTATGATCCTGCCATGCGCACCGTCAGGTCGACAGAAACGCGATTAACCACATTGGTGGATCGCGCACGTCGCGCAGGAGAATTGTTGCGAACCAAAGTGGATGTGGAACGATCCGCGCAAAACCAAGCATTATTGGAAAGCATGGATAAACGCGCCGACCTTCAACTGCGTTTGCAAAAAACAGTTGAAGGTCTCTCTGTCGTGGCGATCAGCTATTACGCCGTATCGCTGGTTGGGTATTTGTTCTATCCCTTGGCAGAGGTTGTTGGAATGACCAAAGGGGCATTGACTGCGTTGATCACTCTGCCGGTTGTTGGTGCGGTATGGTACCTTGTGCATCGGATCCGTAGGTCGATGGAATAGCATCCACCAGACGATGTGTGATCACTGCGCCAACGCCAATGGCTAAGAGTGCAGTGATTGGTACAATGCTTAGGCTGGGAATGCCTGATAGGCCCGCACCAATTGTGCAGCCGCCCGCAAGAACACCACCAAATCCCATCAAGGATGCGCCCGCCGCAAAGCGTCCAAAATGGGCAGGGCCCTCAAAACTTTGCCATGTTAAACGGCCCGAGGCTGCCGCAGACAAAAATGCGCCTACGATCACACCGCCCACAAGTCCAACACCAAACTTGGCACTGACTGATGTGGAGGCAAGCGTCCAAAAGATGCTGTCTGTCCATGGGGATGTGAAGGCAATGCCTTCAAATGCGATTGGATCAAAATCATCATATAAGATGAACCCTGTTCCTACCCATCCTGCGATCACCAACCCACCAATGGCGGCACCACCCAGCAGGCTTGGGATGCTGGACCCGCTGCGCCAAATAATGACCGCTGTAATTGCGACGATAATGGCAAGCGGAAGGATATTCCCAAAACTATCGCTTAGCGACACGGTATCCAACGTTGGCCCAATGTCACCCGTTGCTGTGCGCAGGGGGGACAACACACCCTTTAGCGTGGCATGCGCAACCACAGCAAAGATCAGCAAGGCCGTCACGGCCCGTAAATTGCCAGTTGCGCCCAAAACAGTCAGACGTCCGACACATCCGCGCGTCAAAACCATGCCTGCGCCAAAGGCAAGTCCGCCCAGCACAATTTGGACAACCGGAAAATCGCCCATGAAACGGTGATCGTCAAAGCTAATGATCTCGGTTGTGACAAAATACTGGGTTCCCATTACGGTAACCAAGAGCGCCATGGCCCAAACGCCCGCGGCCTGTGCACGATCCGCGCCGATCAACGCGCGACGAAAACAGAATTTGACCTGTTCGCTAAATACGCCAAACAAAAGGCCAAGCCCAAGCGCAAAATAAAGGCTGGCTTGGGCCGCTGTGAGAGTTTCAAAACCGAATTCTTCAAACATGTCGCTATCCTATAAATCAGAACATTGTTCTCATTTGGGATGGAAACCACATATTAACAAGGGTGTGAATTGCAAGAAATCGCATTTTGAATGGAACAAATTCCTAACGGACACTGCGGGGTGAAACATCGTTCTTGCGCGGTATGTGTTATCGGAAAAACATCATCGGAAACACAGGATAGGCACAAACGATAATCTTATTTACACGAATGCGGGAAATGAAACGAAATTCTGCTTATCCGCCCGTATGGCTCATATGGCGGGACATCTGCCCCGAAATTGTTTGACGGGAATAATCGAAATCATGCCCTTTGGGTTTGCGTTCAATCGCACGTCGGATTGCGGTTTCCAAATGCTGTGTATCGCGTGGGTGTTCACGCAACGGGGCACGTAGATCGGCCATGTCCTCTTGGCCCAAGCACATATACAATTCGCCCGTACATGTCAGACGGACGCGGTTACAGCTTTCGCAGAAGTTGTGACTTAGCGGCGTGATGAAACCGATTTTTTGACCTGTTTCTTCAATCCGCACATAGCGCGCAGGCCCCCCTGATCGTTCGGCCAAATCTGTCAACTGATACTGCGTTTCTAATGCGGCGCGCACATCCTCGAGTGACCAATATTGTCCAATCCGATCGGTTTCCCCCATGTCGCCCATGGGCATGACTTCGATCCAGGTCAGATCCATGTCACGGCTGGCGCACCATTCGGTCATGGTGAATAATTCGTCTTCGTTAAATCCCTTTAGGGCCACGGCGTTGATTTTCACGCGCAAACCTGCACGTTGCGCTGCATC
>JAFMKS010000112.1 GCA_017852835.1 Paracoccaceae bacterium | reverse complement strand
GTGTCGAAGCCTTGCGGTTGGCAGATATTTTCCGCGCCCAAGTTGTTGATAGCACATTGGATAGTTTTGTTTTTCAAATCACAGGCACACCTGACAAAATCGACGCGTTTGCCGATTTGATGCGTCCCCTTGGTTTGACCGAAATGGCACGCACGGGTGTGGCCGCATTGTCGCGCGGCATGGAAACGACGCACCCAGACTGATTGCACATATTTTCATCACGAAACACACCTACAACAATCCAAGGCTGTTAATTGGTCTGTCTTTGTCGCAACACTACTGCAAAACAAATCAAACCCTGTCAATACGCTTGAACGGGCACTCAAATTCTGCAGCTTCTTAAGCTACAGCGAATAGCTGCGGCCCTATTTTTCTTGTTTTTGGTGTTTTGCTATTGGGCGCACGGCATGACAACATACGAACGTTGGAAGGACTACGATTATGCCCAATGATGCAGGCCAAGACCGCTCACCTGCGGATATTCGCGCGGTTTTCTCTCAGAACCTAAAGGAACTGATGGGGGCTTCGCCGAATGCGCCGGCACTTTGCCGCGAACTTTCTTTGAACCGCACGCAATTTAATCGCTACCTTGCAAGCGAAAGCTTTCCGCGGCCAGATATTTTGCAAAAAATATGCCTACATTTCGGACTGGATGCGCGGATTTTATTGCAACCGTTATCTGAATTAAAAAATGACCCATCCAATGCACAGACATTTTATGGATTACGTGAATTTCTAAACATGCGTCCTGGCAATATGCCCGAACATTTGTTTCCCTCTAGCTTCTATGTGTTTTCGCGCCACAGCTTCACCTATTCTGACACGTTCATCCAAGGCATCGTACATGTCTATCGCAAAGACGGTATGACCGATATTACAGGGCGTGAAACGATATTCGAAATGCGCAAACAATCATTGCCGATTGACAAATACGCCCGCGAATTTCGGGGCATGGTTTTGGCAATGGATACAGGACTTGGCATGTTGGTGTCACTCAGGCGGTTTATGACAGGATCCTTTAATTTTGTCGCCCCTGTACCCTCCTTTTAAAACAACTACTCACGAGGCTATGCGGTGCGCACATCGCGGGAATTCACCGCCACATCGCGTGCCTCGCGTATGGTGTAACAATATTTTTCGGATCAGGTGCTTGCAACTGCACGCAAATCTGGACTGTGCAGCATGGATGACTTGCCCAGTTATCACAAGGCGATGTTGTTGCTGGACCGTCCGCTTAAATAAATGCTTCAAGATGTCGGAATTAGAAAAGGACAGTCGCGGATAAGCATGTGCGCCAAAACGTGCTATTATATCCATAATCCCAAGACTATCGGAGGATATCATGGCACATCTAACGGACCTATCCCGCGTAAAAAAACCCCTAGGTACGGCAAATGGGTTGCCGAACGCGCATTACATTGACCCTGCTGTTTTTGCAGAGGAACGTGACGCATTGCTATTTGGTCAGTGGGCGGGACTGGCTGTTGCCGCCGACGTGCCAGAGGCAGGGGACGCAAAACCGATCACCTTTATGGGCATGCCGTTATTGCTGCTGCGCGATCGCAATGATCAGGTGCGGGTGTTCCAAAACACATGCCGCCACCGTGGAATGATTTTGGTCGAAGAACCCCGCAAGATCGAGGGTGCCATCCGCTGCCCCTATCACAGTTGGTGCTATTCAACCGAAGGTAAATTGGTCTCTACACCCCATGTTGGTGGACCTGGTCAGAACACGCATCCCGATGTGGATCGTTCGACCCTTGGTCTTTTGGAAATTCGCAGCCACATTTGGCGCGATGTTGTGTATGTGAATGTGGATGGACGGGCCCCCGAATTTGAGGTAGCCATGAAACCTCTGATGGAACGTTGGGCCGAATTTGAACGCCCCCTGTATCACGGTGGCGCAGACAGCAAATTTGTTTTGTCCGTGAAATCCAACTGGAAACTGGCCGTTGAAAATTATTGCGAAAGCTATCACCTGCCATGGGTTCACCCGGGTTTGAACAGCTATTCGCGGCTTGAAGACCATTACAACATCGAAGAATACGGCGCCTATTCAGGTCAGGGGACATTGGTTTATCGCCAACTAGAAGGATCCAATGGCGCGAAATTTGCGGATTTTAAAGATTTGGACGCAAAATGGGATACGGCGGCAGAATACCTATCGGTCTATCCAAATGTGTTGTTGGGGGTGCACCGCGATCATGCCTTTGCGATTGTTTTGGTTCCAAAAGGCCCAGAAGAAACCGAAGAAAACATTCACCTGTATTATGCCACCCCTGAAACAGATGCAGAGCTGCGTGCTAAAAATACCGAACAGTGGAAAGTCGTCTTTGAAGAAGATATTTTCGTGGTTGAAGGCATGCAACGCGGTCGCCATGGCGTAAATTTTGACGGTGGGCGGTTCTCTCCTGCGATGGATGGACCAACGCATTGTTTTCATGATTGGGTCGCGGGCAAGGTAAGCGAACGCCGCGCAATGGCCAACGCCGCGGAATGATACCCGCAGATCAAGATCTATTAAGCGCGCATGCGGCTGGCGACACCTCCCGCCTTTGCGTTCTGTATCATCAGGCGGCATTGGCAAGCGATGATATTGACGCCGCCTGTTTTTACGCCACACATGCCTATGTGTTTGCGCTTGAATGCGATCATCCTTCGCGTTCCGAAATTCATGCATTTTTGATCAAACACGGGCGTGAAGAATAGCTGCGTCAGCGTAGGGCGTGATCCCACCCTCTTGAATTGACACGGCCTGAAAATAGGCGCACTAGGGTGCGGATGAAATTACCTGCATCTGTCATATTAACCACAGCGATTCTAATCCTTGGCCTGATTACTGGTTGGGTGGCGGCCACCTATACGCCTCTGCCCTTGCCATGGATGTTGGGACCCCTGTTGATCACGGCGATTTTTGTGATGGTGCGCCCGACGGCCATTCCACCGGGATATCAGTTTCCAAAACGCTTTCGCCTGATCTTTATCGCCATCATTGGTTTGATGATCGGGACGCAAGTCACATGGGACATCGTTGGCAATCTGCCCAGCTATTGGCCCAGTTTGATTGCCATTGTTCTGTTCATTCTGGCAGCACAGGCGTTCAATATGACGGTGTTTCAACGCCTTGGCGGATATGATCGGGCAACGGCTTTTTATTGTTCCGCCCCCGGTGGCTTGATGGAAAGCATCGCCTTGGGCGAAGAGGCGGGATGCGATGTGCGCCTGCTGACGATGCAGCAATTTAC
>JAFMKS010000111.1 GCA_017852835.1 Paracoccaceae bacterium | reverse complement strand
CAAAACAATGGGTCTATGAACAATATGACAGCCAAGTTATGGCCGACACAATGGAACGCCCTGGGTTTGGCGCGGGTGTGATCCGTGTGCATGGTACGGACAAAAAACTGGCATTCACATCGGATGTTACGCCCCGCTATGTGCGTGCAAACCCAGAAATGGGGGGACGTCAAGCAGTGGCTGAAGCCTATCGGAATCTGATTTCTGTCGGTGCGCGTCCGTTGGCAAGCACAGACAACATGAATTTCGGCAATCCTGAGAAACCTGAAATCATGGGCCAATTCGTAGGCGCGATCAAAGGAATTGGATCGGCTGTTTCCGCGCTAAACATGCCGATCGTGTCAGGCAACGTTAGCCTTTATAACGAAACAGATGGCAATGCGATCCTACCAACCCCAACAATCGGTGCGGTTGGACTGATTGCTGCGGGCGAAGAGGCAATCTTGGATCGTGCACGTGATGGTCACGTGGCGCTTGTTCTGGGGGAAACCACAGGTCACCTTGGGCAATCGGCCCTATTGGCCGAGGTGTTTAATCGCGAAGACGGGGATGCTCCCCATGTTGATTTGGACGCGGAATCGGCGCATGGTGAATTCATTTTGGCTAATCGTGATATGATCCGCGCGTGCTGCGATTTGGGTGATGGTGGATTGGCGCTTGCAGCCTTTGAAATGGCAGAAGCATCAGGCGTTGGTGTGACCCTTGATACCTCGGATACCGCAACATTGTTTGGTGAAGATCAGGCGCGCTATTTAATTGCCTGCAACTTTGATCAGGCTGAGGCATTGATGGCGGCCGCAACACAAGCGGGCCTTAGCATTCAGTCGGTTGGTCGTTTCGGTGGCACATCTGTTAAATTTGGCGGATCAGAAGCCGAACTGGCCGACCTAAGTGCCTTATATCGCAACAGTTTTGGCGAGGCCTTCGCCTAAGAAACCTGTTCATTTCAGAGGAAAGCCAGAAAATGCTGCTTTTCCTCTTGTTGAATGGGGCAATTGATACATAAATAAACTCAAAGGAGTTTACCTATGGCAATGCAGGCACATGACATTGAGGCGCTGATCCGCGAAACGTTTCCGGACGCGCAAATCACGATCACGGATTTGGCAGGTGATGGCAATCATTACGCCGCAGAAGTGATCGACGAAAGTTTCCGCGGCAAAAACCGTGTTCAACAACAACGTGCGGTCTATGCTGCACTTAAAGGAAAGATGGACGGATCGCATGGCGAGCTTCACGCGCTTGCCCTGACGACCAAGGTTCCAGAATAGCACATCAAAGGATTACAGTTATGAGCGATGCAACAACGCAGATCGACGAAACAGTCAAAGCCAACGACGTCGTGCTTTACATGAAAGGCACCAAGGAAATGCCGCAGTGTGGTTTTTCAAGCCGCGTCGCAGGTGTTTTGAATTATATGGGTGTTGAATACACGGACATTAACGTTTTGGCAGACGAAAACATCCGTCAGGGGATTAAAGATTATTCTGACTGGCCAACAATTCCACAGCTATACGTCAAGGGTGAATTCGTAGGTGGATGTGACATCATCACCGAAATGACCCTTTCAGGTGAATTGGACACATTGTTTGATGACAATGGTGTTGGTTATGATAAAGAAGCGTCCAACAAAATCCGCGAAGCAAACGGTTAATTTGAGAATTAATCTAGTTTGAATTGGGCCCCTACATGGGGCCTTTTTCAATTCAATGTGATGCCAAACATTTCTGTTTCGGCATGACTTAACTCTGGTACGACACGAAAACCTGTCTTTCGCAAAACGTGCGCGGATGCGGGGTTTTCGCGCCCAACACCCCCAAGAAGACGAAAACCCGTCTTGGGAACGTGCAACACCAGTCCTGCAAGTAGTTCGCTTGCATACCCCTTCCCCCACGCTGATTGCCCAAGAAGATATCCGAGGTGAATGTCGTTATTAAATGGGGGCGTTAAAAACATAAGCCCGATGAGTGCGTCAGTGCCTTTTTCACGTATTAGTTAGATATCACTTTCCGCGTCGCGTGCGTCGATCCATTGATCCATATTTTGATCCGTTAGGTCAAAAAATGGCGGCAGATGCGCGATCACATCGGGTGTCAGTAAATCTGGCAGCTGCGTTGCAAGCCTGCGCCGTGCCTCTGGCACAGCGATGGTTTCCGCCCAATGCGCAACCGAAAGCCGTTCTGTTTCGAACTGCTGAAATATAGGCACGTTTGATTATGACTCTTCCAAGCGTTGTGCCAAACTTTCGGCACGCGCCGCGATATCGGCCAGGCTATCACCGACCTGTGGCGGAATGATGGGCACCTCAACCGTCTTTGCCTCGGGCGCAGGTGCGTTTTTCAGCTGCTCTAACTCGACTCGTGTGTCTGCCAACAACTTCTCTGCGTCGGTTAGCTTTTCCTGCAAGGCCGCTGTTTTATCGGCCAACATCAGCGCAGACATCAACAACATCCGCGGTTCGGGCATGCGCCCAATCTGTTCCTGAAGAACCGATGCTTCTGCATCGAGCAGCTTTTCGGCAGAGCGCAGATAGTGTTCTTCGCCATCCTGACAGGCCACTTCGAACTGGCGGCCACCAATTTCAATTGTCACCTCTGGCATTAGGCGCCCTCCTCTGCTTTTGCGGCTGTCAGCGCGGCTTCCAGTTCATCGTGCAGTGTTTGTAAATCTGCCTTTTCGTCTTCACGTTCGGCTTTCAACAGATTTACTTCGTTTTGCAAACGATCAATCTCACTCAATAACTCAGAATTGCGCAGGGTTAATGCCACCATTTCTTCTGATTGGCCAATACCTGATGACGCAGATGCGTCGGATGTCATATGACGTTCGATTTTATCTAACGCTACAATAATTCGGCGTTCAAACTCGGCGATATTATCCATCAACCATCCTTTATTCTGCTCAATATAGCGGTACCGTTTTCGCAACACCGCCCGAATCGCTTTTTCGCATCCTTTTCCATAGTTTAGCCAAAGATGTTAAAAAATGCGCCCCCATTGACAGAAATCAGAGAAACCCCACAGATAAAATGGGATTTCTCATGTATAACAATAGGCTATTCGGTATAAGTTTGTGTTTCAAACCCGCCTGCAGACCATCCAACAATACCATCAGTTAGGTGGCTGATATTTGTCAGGCCCGCTTGGTTCAACAGGGCATCGCCCAACATTCCCGTGCGATTGCCAGTGCGGCAATACAGCATGATCGGTGTGGATGGATCCTGAACAAGGGCAAAGAATTTTGGTTGAAACTCTGGGTGTAATCCCCCATCCGCCGTAAAGGCCGTGATCAGTTCAGCGCCCTCAATAACACCTGT
>JAFMKS010000041.1:12822-18901 GCA_017852835.1 Paracoccaceae bacterium | reverse complement strand
GGTGTATTGGTCATTGTGATTTTTTCGGTGAACCTTGGGTGGTTCCCATCGATTTATGACACTACGCATGTGGTCAACGATTGGGCGAGCTTCAAGGTGCAGCTTAATCAAATGATCATGCCAGTGATGGTTTTGGCCCTTCAAATTACGGCCCAGATCAGCCGTTTCATGCGTGCCTCTATGTTGGACAATTTGAATCAAGATTATGTGCGCACCGCCCGTGCCAAGGGGTTGGGAGAACGAGTGGTTGTTATGGTGCATGTCCTACGCAATTCGATGATCCCTGTTGTAACCGTGATTGCATTGGGCATTCCATCCATTTTTGGCGGCGCAATCATTACCGAGCAGGTGTTTAAGGTGAATGGCATTGGTCAACTATTAATCGGCGCCATTCAGGCAAATGATTTGCCGATGGTTCAAACGCTGACGTTTATATTTGCCTTTCTAATTGTCTTTTTTAACCTGATTGCCGACATTCTTTATGGCATTCTTGACCCAAGGATACGCTATGACTGATCTATCTGATGCAGAGCTTATCAAACCACCGCGCAGCCAGAAGCGCGATGTTTGGGATCAATTTAAATCGCACAGAGGCGCGATGTTAGGGGCCTTTGTATTTATCACAATTGTTGCTGTTGTTTTCCTGGGGCCATTTTTCTGGACAATAGAGGCGACGCATATTGATATCCGCGCCCGTAATCAGGGACCCAGTTGGGCACATCCCTTTGGCACCGATCAATTGGGACGCGATACCTTTGCCCGTATGATGGCAGGGGGGCAAACCTCAATCTCGGTGGGATTGGCGGCCATGGGCCTGTCGTTGGTTTTAGGTACATTTGTTGGCGTTTTGGCGGGATTTTTTCGATTTTTGGATGGCCCATTGATGCGTCTGACGGATCTGTTTTTGGCGCTGCCAATTTTGCCTTTGCTATTGGTGATGATGCTATTGTTCCGTGAACCGCTCAACGGGGCATTTGGGCCTGAAACGGGTATTTTCATTCTGATCGTTACGGCAATTGGGATCACCAGTTGGATGCCAACGGCGCGGATTGTGCGCGGCGATGTTTTGGCATTGAAGGAACGTGAATTTGTCCTCTCTGCTCGTTCAATTGGGACGAAAAATTCGCGGATCATCACGCGCCACATTTTGCCTAATGTCCTGTCGCCCATCATGGTGTCAGCGACCTTGGGCATTGCGAACGCCATCATCACGGAAAGTGCGCTGTCCTTCCTTGGGCTGGGCTTTCCACCGGATTTCCCGACCTGGGGCCGTTTGTTATTTGATGCAACGGATTACCTACAGCAGTATCCAGAGCGCGTGTTCTGGCCTGGTATGGCAATCTCTTTGTCAGTGCTAAGCGTGAATTACCTTGGCGATGGGTTGCGTGATGCGCTAGACCCGCGGGTAAGAGGGCGTTAAGCCAATCAAAACAAGAGGTGTATAATGAAGGATTTTGCAAATTATCCAAGCCTTAAGGGGCGCGCGGTGATTGTATCAGGTGGGGCATCTGGCATTGGTGCCGACATTGTGCGTGGATTTGCAGCACAGGGTGCGCGTGTTGGATTTTTGGATCTGGATGAAACCGCAGGTCAGGCATTGGCCGATGAACTAGGCGGGGGCGTGCATTTCACAAAATGTGATTTGCGCGATATTGATGCGCTGAAATCGGCAATTGCATCCTTGCGTGAACAGATCGGGCCAATCACGGTATTGGTCAACAACGCGGCGCGGGATGATCGCCATGATTGGCGCGAAGTGACAGAAGACTATTGGAATGAACGCGCGGCCACGAACATTCGCCATCAGTTTTTTGCTATCCAAGCTTGTGCGCCTGATATGATGGAACAAGGTGGCGGATCGATCATCAACATGGGGTCGGTATCATGGATGATGCCACAGGGTAATTTCCCCGCCTACACCACGTCAAAGGCGGCTGTGCATGGTCTTACGCGCACAATGGCGCGTGATTTGGGCGAACACCGCATTCGCGTCAATACTGTTGTGCCGGGGTGGATCATCACCGAACGCCAAAAAGAATTGTGGTTGTCACCCGAGGCTGAAGAGGCGCATTTGGAACGTCAGTGTCTAAAAGAAATGATCGAACCCGTTTATGTTGCACGGATGGTCCTGTTCTTGGCCAGTGATGACGCCGCCATGTGCACCGCGCAAAATTTCTTGGTCGAAGGCGGAACCGTTTAAAGCAGTCGTATTATTCTTTGGCGCTTTGTTCGCGCCAAAGAATCACTAATCCTGATCCGATAATCAGGATGACGCCCGGGAATAATTTATCCACGGGAAATTCCCCAAATAACACCCAACCAAAGAAAAACGCCGTGAGGATCCCAAAATAGCTGAAGGGGGCCAAAACAGTTGCATCCGCTTGTCTGTAGGCGATCATCAAAAAGATCACGCCAAAGCCCCCGCAAATGGACATGGATAGGATTAGCGCCGCATCGGTAATCGATAAAATGGGGCTAAAGCTATTGGTGAAAAGCGCGAAAAAGATTGCGCCGATTGCGGCCGCAAAGGCCGAATATAAATACAAGATCGAATTTGAAATCGAACGATCAAAGCTGCGCAAACTGACGACGGCGAAGGCATAGCAAAACGCAGCCCCAATCGGCAAAAGCGCGATCCATGAAAATACATCTGTTCCGGGGCGTACAATCCATATCGCCCCAATGAACCCAACACTGACTGCGCCCCAGCGCCAAAATCCAACCTTTTCCCGGAATATCAAAATAGCCAGTAACACCACGAACAGCGCGTTTGTTTGTCCAAGTGCTGAAACGGTTGCCAATTCTAGTTGGCCCAAGGCTGTGTAAAACATTAACTGTGCAATCGCGACCACAAAGCCCCGTGATAGGGCCAATTTCCATTGAACCAGTTTGTAATCAGAGGGTCGAATACTCAGCTCGCGGGTATACCATAACATCACGACAGACGGTAATATTCCGAAAATGTTGCGATAAACAGATAACTCCTGTGCGCTATAGCGCGCCGATAAATAGCGCACGTGGATGCTCATTAAATCGAAACACAGATAGGCGACCAAACAAATGAAAATGGCGCGGACGCTTTGTGTCATGATTAATCCGATCAAATTCTGAAATCGCAGGCATCAACATGCTGCTTTGGATCACGTTAGTGCGTTTCCGGTTTGTGTGATAGTATTTTTTGCGCAGGTTTAACGCGTTGTAAGAAAAGCCAGAATTGCGGTGTTTAGTGTCTTTTGCTGGGTTTCTAATACCGTTCGGTTCGACACCTTCTTTTTAAACTTGTTAGCATAAGACATTGTGAAATCGGAGAATTCATCAACGCTTAGTTTATGGGTTGCTAAGTCGCCAAATGCAGTTAAGTAAAATTGTGCAAGGGAAGGCTTGGCTATGAAAATCACAGTCGATGGAGTGCAATACGATGTGGATGTCGAAGCGGACATGCCACTGTTGTGGGTGCTGCGAGATGAATTGCATGTAAAGGGTGTCAAATATGGGTGCGGTGTTGGAGCCTGTGGTGCCTGTACTGTACATATTGACGGTGTTGCTTTGCGATCCTGTCAAACACCTGTTGGAGATGTGAATGGTTCGGTGACCACAATCAACGGCCTTGGGACCCCTGATGCCATGCACGCGGTGCAAGCAGCCTGGGCTGAACATCAGGTTGCGCAGTGCGGATATTGCCAGTCGGGTCAAATCATGCAGGCCGCATACCTATTGTTGGAGAACCCAGAGCCGACAGATGCCGATATTGATCAGGCGATGTCAGGCAACCTATGCCGTTGCGGCACATACCCCCGCATTCGTGCCGCAGTGAAAACCGCAGCCCAAACCATGAAAGGAGCCTAAGGATAAGCCGTTTAGGAAAAATTGCCCGCCGCACCTTTTTGATCGGGTCCGCTGCCGTTGTGGGTGGCGTTGCATTCGGGGTCTATAAATACCGCAGTGAAGGGGAAAATCCCTTGTTCGAGGATTTGGGCACGGATGAGGCCGCGATCACACCCTATGTTAAGATTGATGCAAATGGCATTACCCTGATCACGCCACGCGCGGACAAAGGGCAGGGCGCCTATTCCATTCAGGCGGCCCTAATTGCCGAGGAGTTGGATGTCGATTTGGATCAGATCAATGTTGATCCCGGTCCCCCCAGTCCAACATATTACAACACAGCCATTTCAAATGAGGCTGTTCCCTTCAAACCAACCGATGATGGGTTCATGGCCGAAAGCATGCGCACAGTTGCAGATGCGGCCATGAAATTCATAGGCATGCAGATCACAGGCGGATCAACGACTGTGCCTGATGGATATGAAAAATTGCGTCAGGCGGGCGCCGTTGCGCGTGAAACGCTGAAGGCGGCTGCACATGAAAAAACGGGTGTGCATGTTACGCGGATGAAAACCCGCTCGGGACATGTTATTCTGCCTGATGGACAAGAGCTGAGTTATCAATCCCTTGCCCCAATCGCTGCGGATATTGATCCGGTGCGGGACGTGGAACTGCGCGCAGAAAGCGAGTGGCGCTACATCGGGAAACCGATGCAACGATTGGATATTCAGGCGAAATCAACGGGTACGCAGAATTACGGTATCGATTTTGAACTGCCTGGCATGCTGCACGCAACGGTAAAGTTGAACCCCCATCAGGGCGGTGCAACCGCCACGGATTATGATGCGGGCGATGCGCTGAGCATGCGTGGGGTCAAGAGCGTGCATCCTGTGATGAACGGGATTGCCGTTGTTGCGGACAACACATGGCGCGCGTTTCAGGCGGCGGACATGATCTCTGCCAATTGGCCTAAATCCGATATGCCTGACACGATGGCGGAACATTGGCAGGCGCTGTCTGATGCGTTCAATGAAGATCAGCAGGAAATCCAAAACCGTGATGATGGGGATGTCGAGGCCGAATTGGCCAAGGGCGATGTTCTAACTGCAGAATACCGTGCGCCCTATGTCGCCCATGCGCCGCTGGAACCCATCAATGCCACCGTTTTGATGACCGATGATCGCATCGATATTTGGACCGGGACGCAAATCCCACGCTTTATCGAAAATAATGTCGCGAAATTGACGGGGTTTGAGCATGATCAAATCCACCTGCACGTGCTGATGATGGGCGGCAGCTTTGGCCACCGTCTAGAGGATGATGTGGTGCGTCAAGCCGTCCAAATTGCGATGGAGTATAAGGGTACGCCCATTAAGCTGACCTATCGCCGTGAAGAGGATATGATGCACGACTATACCCGCCAGATCGCGATGGCACGCGCCTCAGGTCGTGTGGAAAATGGTCAAGTGTTAGCGATGGATCTGGGAATTGCCATGCCTTCGGTTGTTGCATCACAAATGTCGCGTCAGGGCATTTCATTACCTGGACCAGATGCGGTTATCGTGACGGGTGCGTGGGAACAGCCCTTTGATGTTCCAAACTATCGCGTCACAGGATATCGCGCAGAACCCTTGGCCCCGCTAAGTTCATGGCGTTCGGTTGGGGCATCGACAAACGCCTTCTTTCACGAAGGGATGATGGATGAATTGATCCGCGCTGCGGGTGCAGATCCTTTGGCCGAACGGTTGCGTTTGAGTTCCCATGCGCCCAGCCGCAAGGTTTTGGAAAAAGTGGGCGAGATGTCGAATTGGGGCGCCCCCTTGGGCGAAAACCGTGGTCGTGGATTGGCGTTCTGTTTGTCATTCGGCGTCGCCACAGCCGAAGTTGTGGACATCACGGTGACAGAGGATGGCATTCGCATTGATGATGTTTACATCGCAGCCGAAGTTGGCAAAGTCATTGATCCGATCAACTTTGACAACTTGGTCAAGGGTGGGGTCATCTATGGCCTTGGGCATGCGATGAATTGTGAGATCACCTATACTGATGGTATCGCCGAACAGGACAATTTCTGGTCACACGAAGGGATGCGGATGAACCAAACCCCCCGTATTCATGTGGCGGGATTGGAAAATGGCAGCAAAATCCGCGGGATCGGGGAACCCCCTGTGCCCCCAGCAGCCCCTGCATTGGCGAACGCCATTTTTGATGCAACGGGTCAGCGTTTGCGGGAAATGCCATTTAGCAAATTTGT
>JAFMKS010000041.1:0-12530 GCA_017852835.1 Paracoccaceae bacterium | reverse complement strand
ACAGCATATAAACGGATCAGGTTCAGACCCAAACGCACCTGCGCGGCGGCGGTTTCTGGGTCCTCTTTAAACGTGGACCACGGCGCGGCGGATTGCAGGTATTCGTTGCCCGCAACCCAAATCGCGCGCAGCTCGGCCGCTGCCTTGCGCACGTCGATTGCGTTCATATGCGTTTCATAGTCGCGCAAACGTGTGGTGATATCGGCGATCAATTTCTCTTCTTGTTCGCCATAGCTTCCGCCCTCTGGCACGACTTCACCAAATTTGGAACGACAGAATTTTGTGATACGGCTGACAAAGTTGCCCAAGACATCTGCCAAATCTTTGTTCACATTCGCTTGGAAGTTTTCCCATGTGAATTCGGCATCTGAACTTTCTGGTGCATTGGATAACAACCACCAGCGCCAATAATCGGCAGGTAGGATTTCCAAGGCCTGATCCATAAACACCCCACGGCCGCGCGATGTCGAGAATTGGCCACCGTCATAGTTCAGATAGTTGAAGGATTTGATGTAATCGACCAATTTCCATGGCTCGCCTGATCCAAGGATCGTTGCGGGGAACGATAACGTGTGAAACGGAACGTTATCCTTTCCCATGAACTGGGTATAGGTGACATCATCGGCCCCCTGATCGGTACGCCACCAACGTTGCCAATCGCTGCCTTTGCCCGCATCAACCCATTCTTGGGAACAGGCGATGTATTCGATTGGCGCATCAAACCAGACATAGAAAACCTTGCCCTCCATGCCGGGCCAATCGGCGTCACCCCGTTTGACGGGCACACCCCAATCCAGATCACGGGTAATCCCCCGATCCTGTAGGCCATCCCCATCGTTCAACCATTTTTTCGCGATAGAGGTGGTTAGGACAGGCCAATCCATTTTGCTGTCGATCCAGGCCTCTAGCTGATCTTTCAGTTGTGACTGGCGCAGATAGAGGTGTTTTGTTTCGCGCATTTCCAAATCGGTTGATCCCGAAATCGTGGAATGCGGATTGATCAGATCGACAGGGTCCAATTGTTTTGTGCAATTGTCACATTGATCCCCACGCGCACTATCAAACCCACAGTTGGGGCAGGTGCCCTCGATATAGCGATCGGGCAGATAACGCCCATCTGTGTGGGAATACATTTGTGTTTCACTGACTTCGGCAATCAGGTTTTGATCGGCCAACACCCCTGCGAAATGCTGTGTCAGGCTTTGGTTTTGCGCGCTTGAGGATCGTCCAAAATGATCAAAGGATAATCCAAACCCATCTGCGATCTTGTACTGAACTTCATGCATTTCTGCGCAGTATTCGGCCACGGGCTTACCCGCCTTAGCAGCCGCCAATTCAGCAGGGGTGCCGTGTTCGTCCGTGGCGCACAAAAACAAAACTTCGTTGCCAAGCGCGCGTTGATAGCGTGCGAATAAATCGGCGGGAAGCTGGCTCCCGACAAGGTTTCCAAGGTGTTTGATCCCGTTAATATAGGGGATTGCCGATGTGATCAGATGGCGTGCCATGTCCGCGTCCTTGTGTTCAAAGTTGCGCCACTTCTAGACCAGTTTTTGCGGAGGGAAAAGGCTAGTTCTTGTGATCCCGCACACCGCGTAACAACCGACCAATTGTAAAGGACGTGCGCGGTGCATAGACATAGGGAGTTTTTTCGTCGGGTACAGGACGCGCACGCATCCGCAACAGGCCAAACACAACCAATCCCAGGTGCCCAACCGCAATCATCCCAAACAGCGCTGCAGGCCCGTAAAGGTCGATCAACAGGGACGCAAATGCAGGGGCCGCAATCGCACCAGTGGCGTACCAAAACATCAAGGCTGCGGATAATTCAACGCGCTGATCGCTGTCGGCGAAATCATGTGCGTGTGCGGCGGCCACCGAATAGATTGGAAAGGTTGTAAACCCAAACAACCCCGCAAGCCCAAAGATAACGACAATGTCACTGCTGGTGATCGCGGCACTTAAGCCGCAGCTGACGATGGCGGCGGCCGACAACCAAATCATGACCCAGCGGCGATCAAATTTATCGGCCAACCACCCTGCGGGAACCTGCGCCAATGCACCTCCCAAAACGAATGCTGCAAGGAAATAGGCGATCTCCTCGGCGACCAATCCTGTGCGTTGGCCGTAGACGGGGCCAACCATACGGAACGCGGCACTGGTTAGTGCTGCCACAATCACGCCTGCTGTGGCCAGCGGCGATTTGGCAATCGCCAACATGGGTCGCAACCGCGGTGCTGATTTGGTTTCAGGCTGGGGAACACGCGTCAGGGTTAGGGGGATCAGCGTGGCGCAACAAATCAATGCAAGCAGGTTATAGGACACATAACTGGCTGGTGCCAAAACCCCAATCATCAATTGCGCCATCATGGATGCGCCCATATCGACCACACGGTACACGCCCATGACGCGACCGCGGTTTTCATTGACAACTTTGGCCTGTAGCCAACTTTCGACAACTGTGTAACACCCTGCAACACACATGCCTGATGCAATGCGCATCATGGACCATGCCAGTGGATCAATCACCAGCATATGGGCCAACAATCCAATCGCCCCCATCGCGGTAAAGGCCGCGAAGGTACGCGAATGTCCGACGCTGCCCATCAAACGGGGCGCCCACCAACATCCAATGAAAAACCCAACGAAATGGGCCGAGCCCAAGAAACCGATTTGTTGCGTTGTAAAGTTCAATTCGGTTGCGGATAACACATCGAGCGGCCCAACACCGCCACTGGAGAGCTGCATCAAAATAACGGACAAGAACAGGGCAGTAAAAGAAATCAACAAACGCATACCACCGACCATAGCCGCCTGCGAAATACGCGGAGGGGGATTTTCGACACAAAAGTCGCATTTCGCATCTTTCGCCATAAATTTCTTTGCACTAGCTTGGTGGCAACTGACGGAGGATAGAATGCGCAAAAAACAAATGGGCCGTACGGATGTAATGGTGTCTGAACTGTGTTTGGGCACGATGACCTTTGGCACACAAACGCCAGAGCCCGAGGCGCATGTGCAAATTGATCTGTCGCTAGAGCGGGGAATAAATTTTCTGGATACAGCGGAAATGTATCCTGTGAATCCAGTGTCCAAGGACACGATTGGCCGCACCGAGGAAATCATCGGGAATTGGATTGCTGCCAATCCTGCGCGGCGGGGTGATTTTATTTTGGCAACCAAACATTCTGGTGAAGGAATGGCGCATGTGCGCGACGGCGCGCCCATCAGCGCGGCCACCATTGCCCAAACGATTGAGGGAAATTTGCGCCGTCTGAAAACCGATTACATCGACCTTTATCAGTTTCATTGGCCAAACCGCGGGTCCTATATGTTCCGTAAAAATTGGGCCTATGAACCAGGTGGCAGTAGCCGACAAGACGTGGTTGAAAATATGTACGAATGCCTTGAGGCACTGCAGGAGCAAGTAGATAAGGGCAACATTCGCCACTTCGGCCTGTCGAATGAAAGCGCATGGGGCACGTCTCAATGGCTGCGCCTTTCGGACACATATGGGCTGCCGCGCGTTCAAACCATGCAAAACGAATATTCGTTGCTATGTCGTCTGTATGATACGGATATGGCTGAATTGTCGGTTTATGAGGATGTGGGCTTGATCACCTTTTCCCCGCTCGCCGCAGGGTTGCTTAGCGGGAAATATCAGGGGGATCAGGTGCCTGATGCATCACGCAGATCATTTGTGAATAATCTGGGTGGGCGCGTGACGCCACGCGTTTTTAATGCGGTTGATGCCTATTTGGCCGTTGCACAGAAACACGACGTTGATCCGATCCACATGGCGCTTGCATGGTGTCACACCCGCCCCTTTATGTGTTCTGCGATTTTTGGGGCGACCACCATGGATCAGTTGAACCATATCCTTGATGGCGCAAGTGTTGAGTTGAGCCAAGAGTGTTTGGATGATCTAAATGCGGCCCACAAAGCGCATCCAATGCCCTATTAAGACGGCAGAAATTTTGCTAAAACTGCACCCATTTCGCGCGATGTAATCCGTGCCTGGCGCACGACGCGATCAAAGTGGCTTGAAAACCCCTCGATCCGCTGGCTATCGCGGAAGGCCATATAGTTTTGGCCCAAGTACAGCACCGCAAGTTGCGGACCAAAAACCGTCATCGGGGATGAATAGATCATCCGCGCATCATAAAGATAAACCCGCATCCGTGGATAGAGTTGATCGACCAATTCAATCATGCGTTCGATTTGTGCAATCCTGACACTGCCGGGCAGGGTGCGATAATACCCTTCGGCGCGGCACATGGATTCCAATTCGTGCTGCGCGATGACGATTTCAAAATCAGAGCTGGACCCACGCATCCAATCCAACCTATCCCGCGCGGCGTTTATGGCATCTTCTGTCGTGCGGGCCAGATGTTCTGTATATTCCCATTCCAACATGTCGTCTGTTTTCAGCATGTCGGGCAGGGTCGCGGGCACATGACGAATTTTATATCCTTGCGCCTGTCGGTGCCATTCAAAGATTTGATCGTCAATCAACGCACGTTCAGCCGTTGTTAGTTCTAAGGACGTTTCCAGCAGCGTTGTCGCGCTTTCTGGGCGTTCGGACAATCCCAGTAACCAATCAGCGGATACATGCAACGCATGGGCACATTCTGCCACCACTTGCGCATTTGGCAGGCGCGCACCTGTATTTGTTAACAGCTGCGAAATGGTGGAACGGTCCACGCCAATTTTGCGCGCCAGCCCACTTTGTGAGTCACCGCGTTCGCCCATGGCGTGTGATAGGCGATCTTGAAACACCTGTGACCGGATGCGTTTGTCGATAATATTGCTCATTTGATGATAAATATCACATAATGTGAATTTTGTTAATCATATTCAGAGTTATGAAAATTTCTGGATAGGTTTAGGTTTGCGTCACGAAAGGAGACGCAACCGTGAAACGATCCATCGAATGGCCAAACCTGATCCTGACGCTGTGCGTCTATGGGGCCTATGCCTTTGGTGCCTTCGTGGTTCTTCCTGTGTCGCTTGTGCTGGGCATGCTGATTATGGTGATTGCGGGCGTTTTGCATTCTTCGCTAACGCATGAGGTTCTTCATGGGCATCCCTTCAAAAGCGCCATTGCAAACGCGCTGTTGGTGTTCCCCGCCCTGATCATTTTCATCCCTTATCTGCGGTTCAAAGATACGCACTTGGAGCATCACCGCGATGAACGGTTGACCGATCCTTATGATGATCCTGAAACGAATTTCATGGATCCACAGGTTTGGGATCAATTGCCAAAATGGCGTCAATCCTTGCACCTGTTCAACAATACCTTGCTTGGGCGGATGTTTTTGGGTCCAGTTCTGTCACAGATTGCCTTTATGCGTGCGGATATCCGTTTGATCTTGGCAGGGGATCGCCGAGTCGCATTAGGATGGCTGCTACATGTGCCCTCGTTGTTTGTGGCCTATGTTATGGTGGTGTTGGTTGCAGAGGTCCCAGTTTGGCTTTGGGTTTTGGCCTCATATCTATCGATGGCCATATTGAAAATCCGCACTTTCTTGGAACACCGCGTCCATGATCATCCGCGTGGTCGCAGTGTTGTGGTCGAGGATCGTGGTTTATTGGCTTTCCTCTTTTTGAATAACAACTTTCATTCTGTGCACCATGCGCATCCCAGTGTGCCCTGGTACGCGCTGCCCCGTTTGTTTGCCTCCAAGCGGGATCGGTTTTTGGCGATGAATGATGGCTATCATTTCGGCTGTTATGGTGAGGTCATGCGCAAATTCGCAATCAATCGCAAGGATCCCGTGGCCCATCCCGATTGGTCCCAGAAAACCGTTGATTGAGACTGTGATCGTATCAAAAATCTGTTGGTCATTCTGTGTGAAGTCAGGCAGTGTGCCGAAATGGAACTGTGGATTTTTGCGACCATCGCGGCAGCGTTTTTTCAAAACCTGCGTTTTATGCTGCAAAAGGTACTTAGCGCGACGCGTCTGACACCCGTGGGCGCGACATGGTCACGCTTTGTTTATTCTGCCCCAATCATACTAACCGCCTTGGCAATCACGTTCGGAACGTTCGAGGTTCCTGTCCCAAAGGTTGGTGATCGCTTTTGGATCGCGGGTTTGATTGGCGGTCTTTGCCAAATCCTTGCAACCATCTGCGTTGTTGCCCTGTTCAAGGCGCGCAATTTTGCCGTGGGCATTGCCCTGAAAAAAACCGAAACGATTCAAAGTGTTTTTCTGGGGCTGATCATTCTAAACGAACCTGTTGGGTGGGCGGCATTCGCATTGATCCTGATTGGGGTTTTGGGCGTGATCGCCCTGTCGGATAGTGCTGCCCAGTCTGGGGCATTTACGGATCGTATATTTAATCGGGCATCGGGGTTGGGGTTATTATCTGGTCTGTTGTTTGCGGGATCTGCTATCGCCTATCGCGCAACGTCACTTTCGGTGCTGTCTGATGATCCTTTGCTGCGGGCGGGGGTGACACTTGGGTTTGTGGTCACTGCGCAGGCCAGTATCATGTTCAACTGGCTGTTGTTGCGAGACCCACATGAAATCATCCGCGTTCTGCAAACTTGGCGCACAGGGGTATGGGTGGGGATCACGTCGATGGGCGGATCATATATGTGGTTTGTCGCATTCACCCTGCAAAACGCGGCCTATGTAAAAGCGCTGGGGCAGGTGGAATTGATTTTTTCAATCTTGGCCAGTTTTATTTTTTTCAAGGAACGGATCAGCAAAAACGAATTTATCGGAATGGTGCTGATTTCAGCTTCTGTTTTGGGCTTGATCCTGATCCTTTAATCCGTGGGGGGATGGCCGTGTAGCTGAATGAACAGGTTTTCTTCGTCATTGTTTTTATAAAACGGCACGGTGGCAGGGGGTTTGGACGGATCGCCATGGCGTTTGACCTCGGCTAGCACCACTTCGGTGATAAAGGGCAGATCAAATTTGCGCACCTCATCCAACGGTATCCAGCTGAGATGAGACAGCTCATCACAGGCGGCGGAAAAATCATCCAGATCGCTGGCAATGGCGTTTGCGTCAATCATGAAAAAGCGTGCGTCAAAGCGGCGGGGACGACCGGGGGGCGTGATGGCACGGAACACGAATTTCAGCGCACTTGCATCAGGTACATATCCCCGATCTGCATATGTCACCCAGTCCTCGGGGACATTATCGTTCCATGTCCCCTTGATTCCCAGGATCAGGCCCGTTTCCTCCCACAACTCGCGGATGGCGGCCACGCAAAGGGGATGAGTTAGGTTTGGATCACCTTGTTCGCCCAAACGTTGGGCGCAGAGATCATCAATGTCCTGATGAAGCGGGATCTTGGCATCCTCGGCATCAACGGCCCCGCCGGGAAAGACGAATTTATTGGGCATAAAGGCGGCTTTTGCCCCACGTTGACCCATCAAAACCCGTGTTTCGACCTGATCCTGACGCAGAACGATAATCGTTGCCGCATTGCGAATTGCTGTTTTGTCCAAGCTATTTTCCCCACATTCATGGGGCGCATCGCCCTATCGGAACCCGTGCATCAAACGTGCCCATTGAAAACCGATCATTGCGCCCTTTAGTCGAGGAAGAAGATAGAGCGATAATCCAACACAGCCAACAGCAAATATTGTAAAAAGAACCAAGGGTTCGGGGCGGTATCTGACAAAAATCATGTGCAGTAAGGGGGCCATCAAATGCCCCACCAACAAAATCGTCAAATAGGCGGGGCCGTCGTCCGCGCGATGATGGTGAAATTCTTCGCTGCACACGGTGCAGGTATCATTGACTGTCAAATACCCGCTGAGCAAGGGACCGCTGCCACATTGGGGACATTTGCGTTTCCACCCCTTTAACACTGCGGGCATGGTTGGGCGTTCCGCCTTGTTGTTGGTTGGGTTGGACATTGTGGGCACCTTAGGTTTCATCGGCATTAAAGTGGGGGCAATTCGTGCAAATGTCATCGCGGCGGGTTGTCGCAAATAAATTTCAAAAAATTTCGACGGAAATTTCGCGCCCCTTCGTTTGTTATTTTAGATCGGCAAGGCAAGGTGGTCGGCCGACGTAAATGGAGTGAATTGAGATGAACAGTAAACTAATCGCAGCAATCGCCGCAGCCTCAGTCTTGGGCAGCGCCACTTGGGTCGCAGCCTCAGGCGATGATCATGGTCATCGTAAAGGTCCAAAGTTTTCGATCGAAGAGATGGACACAAATGGCGATCAAATGATTAGCAAAGACGAAATCGCAGCCCATGCCAAAGCGCGATTTGATCAGGTTGATACAAATGACGACGGCAAGTTGTCAGCCGATGAAATGGCCGCCCACGGCGAAAAAGAAATGACAAAGCGCATGAGAAAGCGTCAGGCCAAAATGTTAAAGCGCATGGATGCAGATGATGATGGGATGCTGAGCTTTGATGAAATGCAGGACAAGCAACAAAAGCGTTTGGATAAGATGTTCAGCCGGTTGGATGCGAACGAAGATGGCATGCTAAGCGCTGAAGAGTTGGAAAAGATGAAGCGCAAGGGCAAGCGTCATGGCGAAAAGCATGATCATAAGGATGATGATCACGACTAATTCTCCGTGACAATCCATTCAGGTGTTCGATAAAGGACAGGCATGGTGAAGGATACAGATATCAGTTTGGGCGATTTAGCGGATAACGCATTGCTCGTTCTGTTTGCAAATGGGTCCAAACCGGCGGCGATGGAATTAACGCGCCGCCTTGGTCCCAAACTGTTTCGCCATGCCTATTATCGATTGCAAAACAAATCAGATGCCGAAGATATCGCGCAAGAGGCGTTTTTGCGATTGTGGAAAATCGCGCCTGAATGGAAACAAGATCAGGCCCAGGTTTCAACCTGGCTCTATCGGGTTATAGATAATCTGTGCATTGATCGGTTGCGCGCGCGACGCCCATCGTCCTCCCTTGATGATTTGACAAATGATCCTGTAGACCCATCCCCCTCTGCGGATCAATCTATGTTGGATCAATCACGGGCGCGCGCGCTGCACACGGCCCTTGCGGCTCTGCCTGAACGGCAAGCGCAAGCGGTGCGTTTGCGCCACTTGGACAAGTTAACCAACCCTGAAATCGCCCAGATTATGGGGTTAACCGTCGAAGCGGTAGAAAGTTTGACAGCCCGCGGCAAACGCGCGCTTCAGGCACAGTTGCACGGGCAAAAAACTGCGTTAGGATATGAAAATGACACAGCATGATCAAAATCAGGATGCGCAATTGGACGATCTATTTGCGGCCGCACGGCGCGATGCGCCCGAGCCAAGTGACGCGTTCATGCAGGCATTGTTTGATACGATCCCTGAACCAAATGCGGCAACTGCTGTGACTGCGGAACCCGTATCGCAGGGGTGGTGGGCAGGTGTTCGACAGGCCATTGCAGACACATTTGCAACGCGAAACATTTTCGCAGATGCCTCTGCCCTGACAGGGGTGATTGCAGCAGGTGTGTTTGGGGTTTGGATTGGCGTGAATGGTGGGGACATTGGGGGCATTTCCCTTAACCCGTTTGAGGCCCAAGGGTTTGATATTGTTGATCCGTTTTCAGGATTGGACCTAAGTTATTTGGATGGCGGCGCATGAGTGAGCAGATGAAAACACCTAGAAAATGGACCAAGGTTCTGTTAATTGTGTCCCTTGCGCTGAACGCCTGTTTCATCGGTTTGATCATTGGCGTCAAACTCACCCAAGACGAAATGCGTCCGCAACGCGCGCCCAGTGCGCAGGGTTCACTTTATTTGCGCGCGCTCTCTCATGAGGATCGCCGCGCATTGGGCAAATCCATGCGCAGCTATCACACCCGCGAAATGCGCCAAATGGACCGTGCGGGATATGAAAACGCGCTTGTTCTGTTGCGCGCAATCCCGTTTGACCCAGAGGCGTTAGAAAACCTAATGGAAGATCAAACAGAGGCGTCAGAAGAACGGCTTGAATATGCAAGAGAGGCACTGATCGCCCATCTTGCCGCGATGAGCGATGCCAAAAGAGCCGAATTCGCAGATGCACTGGAACACGCCCTTAAGCGTGGCCCTAAACGGAAAAAACAGCCCTAGCCATAATTGGCTACGGGAACCCCCGCAATCGCGGCCATATTCAATAGGCCCCGCGCGGTGATCGACGGTGTCACGATATGAGCCTGATTGCGCAGCCCCATCAAGATCGGACCAACCGCAAGCCCACCAGCGCGCATTTTCAAAATGTTGCGCACGCCTGATGCTGCATCCGCATGGGCAAAAATCAGGACGTTGGCGACCCCGTCCATGCGATTTTGCGGCATGACACGTGCCCGCACTTCAGGATCGAGGGCCGCATCAATGTTCATTTCACCTTCATACTGGAAATCCAAATCCATCAGATCCAATTGCGCCATCGCATCGCGCAAACGTTGGCCCGTATCACCCTGCATGCTGCCAAACTGTGATCGTGCGCAAAGCGCGATTTTTGGCTCTAACCCGAAACGGCGCACATGTCGCGCTGCCCCCAGAACGGATTGTGTGATTTGTTCAGGGGTGGGGGTCGTGTGTACATGTGTGTCCGCAATAAACAGCGGCCCATCCTCTAGGATCATTAGGGAAAGGGCACCTTGGGCATGTTGCGCAGGATCACATAAAACCTGTTCGATATAATTAAGGTGCCAACGGTATTCGCCAAACGTGCCGCAGATCATGCTGTCGGCCTCGCCACGGTGTACCATAACTGCGGCGATGGCGGTGGTGTTTGTGCGCATGATCGCCTTGGCCAGATCGGGTGTCACCCCACGACGCGCCATGATGTCATGGTATGTGCCCCAATAATCCCGATAGCGGGGATCGTTTTCGGGGTTCACAATGGCAAAATCGCGTTCTGGTCGAATGGTCAGGCCCATTCGTTCACACCGTTGGGAAATCACATCGGGCCTTCCGATTAGAACGGGTTTTTCACTGGTTTCCTCCAAAATCGCTTGGGCTGCGCGTAAAACACGTTCGTCTTCGCCTTCGGCAAAGGCGATGGTGCGGGATTGTTTGCTGGCTGCATCAAAAACAGGGCGCATCAACATCGCCGATTTAAAGACCGCATGATCCAGCGTTTCGCGATAGGCCTCGATATCCTCAATCGGGCGTTTTGCGACGCCGGTGTCCATGGCGGCCTGCGCCACGGCAGAGGAAACAATGCCCGATAGGCGGGGATCAAAGGGTTTGGGGATCAGGTAGTCCGCCCCAAAATTCATGGTTTCACCCTGATAGGCGGCAGCGGCCTCGGCGCTGGTGGTGGCACGGGCCAATTCAGCGATCCCATCAATACAGGCGATCTGCATGGCATCGTTGATTTCGGTCGCCCCCACATCCAACGCCCCGCGGAAAATAAAGGGGAAGCATAAAACGTTATTCACCTGATTTGGAAAATCACTACGCCCCGTTGCGATAATTGCATCTGGTGCAATCTCGCGGGCGACATCGGGCATGATTTCGGGATTTGGGTTGGCCAGGGCAAAGATAATTGGACGCTTTGCCATGCGTTTTACCATTTCGGGTTTCAAAACATTTGGTCCCGAAAGGCCAAGGAACAAATCCGCGCCATCAATCACATCATCCAAGGTCCGCTTGTCAGTGTTCTGGGCGTAGGCGACTTTTTGTGGGTTCATATCTATGGTGCGCCCTTCGTAAACGACGCCATGCACATCGCACAGCCACACATTTTCACGGCGTAAACCCAATTTCAGCAACATATTCAGACAGGCAATCCCCGCAGCACCGCCGCCTGTGGACACAACCTTGATATCTTCAATCTTTTTGTCCGCAACCAAGAGCGCGTTTTTTGCAGCCGCCCCCACAACAATTGCGGTTCCGTGTTGATCATCGTGAAACACAGGGATGTTCATGCGTTCACGGCATAGTTTTTCAACGATAAAACAATCCGGCGCTTTGATATCCTCTAGGTTCACCGCCCCAAAAGTTGGCTCTAACGCGCAAACGATATCGGCAAGCTTTTCGGGATCGCTTTCGTTTACTTCAATGTCAAAACAATCAATATTAGCGAATTTTTTGAATAGGACCGCTTTACCTTCCATCACAGGTTTTGACGCCAGTGCACCAATGTTACCCAATCCCAAAACGGCGGAACCGTTTGAAATGACAGCGACCAAATTACCACGTGCCGTGTATTTTGAAGCAGTTTCAGGGTTATCGCGAATTTCGATTGAGGCCTCGGCCACACCGGGTGAATAGGCCCGTGCCAAATCCCGTCCGTTCGCCATTGGCTTGGTTGCGCGAATTTCTAATTTACCTGGCTTTGGAAATTCATGGTAACTCAGCGCTGCTTGGCGAAGTGAATCTTGTTTTTTATCAGACATTTTAGCCCCACTTGAAAATATAGTTTAGCGTTAAACTATTTTTTTACCTTACGAAAGTCATAAGTTGATTTGATAGTAAAAAGGGGAAATGATTTGCACCAAATCACCCTGCGCATTACTGTTGAGCGACATAAATGGCGAAGGATTTAAGATGTCATTACGAGACGCGGCATTGAATGTTCGGGAAAATGCATATGCCCCTTATTCAGGGTT
>JAFMKS010000040.1 GCA_017852835.1 Paracoccaceae bacterium | reverse complement strand
ACCCCCTTTGTGTATTGTACACATCCTGTCACACATTGGCACACAGGCATTGGTTTTGTTCGAATGTTGACTGGCAGATATAGCCGTGTAAGCTACACGCAGGAATAGATATGGTGCCATCTTTGAGTTGGCGTGGGGGTTCAAGTCCCTCCACCCGCACCACTTTTTCAATTTAAGCAGTATGACCTTTGCGAAAGGGTGGTTTGATTGTGTAAATCTGACCCATTCAGGGCGCGGTCACATGATTTATTATTGCCCCATCGAAGGTGTTTGGCCAATTATCAAGCGGGTGCAATTCATATCTTAATTTAAATGAAGGTATTAAAATGAAGTTTCAAATTTGGATGCCAATTCTGTCAGTCACTATTCTTGCGAGTTGTGGAGGTGGTGGAGGTGGTGATCCGACAATTCAACCGACATCAATCGAAGAAGATGCAAACGCATTCACAGGCGTGAGAACAAAATCTGTTAGCGCTGGGTTAACAACAGAGTATGAGACGACCAGCTTAAGCAGCGTTTCTAGCGGAACTAACGTATCTTGGAGAGTAGTGTCAGACAACTCTGGCGTGGACACGATTCTTATCAGCGATGGGGCGAATGTAAATGTGGCCTTGCGCTCTGATCAAATGACCACTGAGCTTTTTGAAGATGACGCCGCTGGAACACTCGTCGTTGCACAAAGCAATGATGGGTCAAAAATACTTTAGTTTGTCAGTGATGCAGACAATTATGCAGCGGGGTTTGCAGCGGAAATTGACCTATTTTCCGCAACCAGTCACATTGCTGTATTTGATGCTGGTGAAGACGTTGTTGCACTGCCCGATGTTCCAAACGCACGATACGAGGGAACACTTGTCGGTGTTTTAACAGAGGTCGGATATCGGCCTGTTCAAACCACCGGAGATCTGTAGTCATATGCTGATTTCCAGAACAAAACGCTGAGCGTGAGCGCCTATAATACAATCGCGTTCAAAATCGAGGGTCAGGAAATCAACGATGATTATTCGTCACAAAATTTCTTTGTCATGTTAACCGACACAAATTCGGATAATACCTTTGAAGGGAATGTTACCGATGATGAAGGAAAAACGGGCTCTATTACTGCAACACTTTATGGGCCAGAAGCACAAGGCGTTGCTGGAACCGGGTATGTTGAGCATACAGACCCTGCTATCGACCGTGGACATTTGTTTGCCTTTGGCGCAAAGCGCTAACCTGCATGTCGGCAATAATTGGAACGTTCTGAAACTACTGATTTGGCGCGTGTCGGTGGTGTTGGCTTTTGTCATAACGCCGCCTGCCCAGGCGCGGGAATTGGTTTTGGCGCAGGCAGGGGTCGCAGGTTGATCAATACCTTGCCGCTGTAATTGTAGCAATCAAAGCGTATGATCGTTTATTGGGTATGCGTCAATTACAGGCATTGGTGCTAAACCCAGATACATCGCCCATGATGCGTCAGCACTTGTTGGGGCGCATCAAATCGATCCGGGCGACCTATCCCAAATTTTTCTGGTCTGCGTCCGTGGAAAACGACAATCGAAATTTTGCAACGGATACCATGTTGATCACGCTGAATGGTCAGCAGTTGCCCTATACGGTGTCGCGCAACACGGATTATGCAACCCGAAACGGATCGACAAAGGCCATCGTGGTCGTGATGTTAAAATCCTGCGTGACGATCAGGTTGATGGTTTCAGCAGGCATTTTTCATGTTCTATCACGGTTCTTTTGGTTAACAATACCGTTCTGCCGTTCGTGATTGTGCGTGCGAATAGCGATCACCATAAGCAAAGCCGACGGGCAGGATTGCCTCAATCTCATCCATATCACTTTGGCTTAGTATGATTTGATCTGCGTTGCTCCACTCTGCCAAATGTTCGGCTGTGCGCGTTCCGGGAATGGGGATCAGATGATCGCCGCGATTTAGGACCCAAGCCATGGCAAGGGCGGAAACCGTTAAACCCCGATCCGCGGCATAGGTTTTGAACCGATCAATGATCGCAATATTGCGGGCGTAATTGTCGGGTTGGAACCGCGGAATTGCAGCGCGAAAATCTGTTTTCGCCATGGCCTGAATGTCCGGGTAATTTTGGCCAAAAACACCGCGCGCCAATGGGGAAAAGGGCACAAACGCCACGCCCAATTCGCGACAGGCCTGGATCATTCCCAATTCGGGTTGGCGCGTCCACAGGGAATATTCGCTTTGCACCGCCAAACAGGGTTGAATGTCCTGCGCCAGACGCAGGGTATAGGGGGCAACCTCGGACAAACCGTATCCGCCGATCTTGCCCTCATTCATCAGATCCACCAAGGTTCCAATGGCGTCTTCTAATGAAACGGTTTCATCGCGTCGATGCAGGTAATAAAGATCAATGTAATCTACGCCTAACCGCTGCAACGTGCCCTCTAATTCGGCCCGAATATAGGCCGGGTCGTTGTTGACAGGGCGGTCAGGATCACGCTGAATTCCCACCTTTGAGGCGATGACAACATCCCGTTTCCCCTTTGCCAACCACGTGCCCAACACGTTTTCTGATCGTCCCATCCCATAAATATTGGCGGTGTCCAAAAAATTGATCCCATGATCAATTGCGGCATCCAAACAACGGTGGCTGGTCGCCTCATCCGTTTCACCAAAAGCGCCTGCAAAGCTCATACAGCCAAGCCCGATGGCAGATACGTTGGGCCCATTTGTGCCTAATTTTCTGTGTTGCATGTGGTATCCTTAAATTGTGCGCCCACCGTCGACCTCAAGCACGACGCCCGTGATAAAAGTGGCATCGTCTGAGGCAAGGTAAAGGCAGGCCTTGGCAATGTCTGTGGGATCAGATAGGCGTCCCATAGGAATGGTTGCGATGAATTTTTCCCGATTTTCTGGGGTATCGGGCAAACCCATGAATGCCTCTAACAATCCTGTGGCGCCCATCACAGGGGCCACGCAATTGACGCGAATGTTATCTGGGGCCAATTCAGCAGCCATAGATTTTGACAGCAGGTTTACCGCACCCTTTGTTGAATTATACCACGTTAGGCCGGGGCGCGGGCGCAATCCCGCAGTTGATCCAATGTTGATGATATTGCCATGCCCTTGGGTGCGCATGATGGGAACAACCGCGTTAGTCATGTGAAAAATGGATTTCACGTTGATGTCATAAAGGCGATCAAATTCATCCTCTGTCACATCCAGCATGGGTTTGTTTACATGTGTCCAACCCGCGTTGTTCACAACAATATCCAGTGCATCGCCTAAATTGCGGGCGGTTTGCGTGGCGCGTTGAATATCGCAGGATTTGGTTACATCACCCACAATCCCGACGCAGTCATTGCCCAACTTTCCTGCCATATCCTGCGTGGCGGGCGCATTTATATCCATGATGGCGACACGCGCACCCTCGGCGATGAAACACGCGGCAATTGCGGCGCCAAATCCCGATGCACCCCCTGTAATCAGAGCGGTTTTCCCAGCTAATCGCATATGTCCAACCCGTTGATTGTTTTTATATCTTCAGGCTGGATTGGATTGGGGCAGCTGTCAAGAATTCCCTTTGTGCACAGGCGAAATCAAATACACTGCCCCCAACAGGGCGAGCGAGGCCATCGCGAGCGGGAGTGAGGTATATTGCGCCCCAAATCCAATGATCGCTGGGCCCAACAAAATGCCCGCATAGCCCACGAATGTTACGGACGCGACAGCCATGTTTGGGTCCATATCGCTTTGCTGACCCGCGGCCGAAAACACCACAGGCACAAGGTTTGCAGCGCCCAGGCCAACCACGGCAAACCCGATCAGGTTAAGGGCAGGGGATGGCAGGGTTGTTATGGCAATCAATCCTAAAACAACCAATGTTCCACCACCCAATAGGATCGCACGCCGCCCTACGCGCGGCACAACGAAATCCCCAGACAGGCGGCCAATCACCATTGTGATGGAAAACGCGATATAGCCCAATGCCGCCTGTTCCATGGAGAACACTGCGCGTTCAATCATCAACAACGCACCCCAATCCATAATCGCCCCTTCGATCAAAAACGCGATGCCCGCCAAAAGGGCAAGCCATTTCACAATTCCGCTTGGGGGGCGAAACGTCTCTGGTGCATCGCTTTTGGTGATCAGGTAATGGGATTGGACCCAGAGGATCGCAATGATAACACTGCCCGTGACGCAGAGGGTCGCAATTAGCGGCGCGACACCGTAACTGATCAACAGTGTCACAAACCCCGCGCCACAGATGGCACCAATGCTAAACATACCATGAAACCCCGACATCAGCGCGCGGCCACTGCGCTTTTCCACTTCGGCTGCGTGAATATTCATGGCGACATCCAATGTTCCGATTGAGGCCCCGAAAATCAACAGGGTGACCGCAAGCTCCCAGTATTTGACAAGATAGGCCAAAAACGGCAGGCCGCAGGCCATGATCATGGCGCTTATTAGGATCATGGGCCGTGTTCCGTGGCGTGCGCAAAGCCAACCTGTGATCGGCATTGAGATGACCGACCCAATCCCTAGGCAGAGGAGCAGTAGGCCGAATGCCGCCTCATCCGCGCCCGTGTTGGCCTTGGCGAATGGAATGATCGGTGCCCAAGAGGCAAAGGCCAACCCATTTGCGATAAATGCAATGCGCGTTGCGTGCGCCGCGGATCTAAGTGATCCATCCGTTGTCATGATGACGATCCCAATTCAAAAATTTGTGCGACGTTATCCGCCGAAATCCGTAAAAGTAAACGATTGAGTAATCAGAGTTTCCAATTTTTTTTCCTGTTTCGCGCAGAAATGTGAAATTAATCGTTGGTTTGGCGCATATGGCCCAAGATTAGGGTTGATCCCGCCCAGATAGCCAATTAGGAAAGCGCAAACAGTTTTTGGGCTGCCTTCGGGTGGCCTGTTATCTTTCGAGAGGATGTCAATGCAAGTCACCGAGACCCTGAACGAAGGCCTAAAGCGTGCCTACACAATGGTCATCACCAATGCGGATTTGGAAGCAAAGGTTGATGAAAAACTGAAAGAGGCCCAGCCTCAGGTTGAGATGAAGGGCTTCCGCAAAGGCAAAGTGCCTATGGCGATGCTGAAAAAGCAGTTCGGCCAACAAATGATGGGCGAAGTGATGCAAGAGTCAATCGACGGCGCCGTCAACACGCACTTTGAAGAAACAGGCACACGCCCTGCGATGCAGCCTGCGATCAAAATGACCAATGAAGATTGGAAACAAGGCGACGACGTTCACATCGAATTTTCATATGAAGCGCTACCAGAAATCCCCGAACTGGATGCAAGCGGCATCACATTGGAAAAAATGGTTGTTGCAGCAGATGACACATCTGTCACAGAAGCGTTGGAAAACCTAGCATCAACTGCGCAAAACTTCAAAGATCGCCGCAAGGGATCAAAAGCAAAAGACGGCGATCAGGTTGTGATCGACTTCTTGGGCAAAGTGGACGGCGAAGCCTTTGAAGGGGGTTCTGCCGAAGATTACCCACTTGTTCTAGGTTCAAACAGTTTTATCCCAGGATTTGAGGATCAGTTGGTTGGCACAAAAGCGGGCGAAGAAAAGAAGGTTGAAGTGAACTTCCCTGACGATTACGGCGCAGAAAACCTAGCGGGTAAAGCGGCCGTGTTCGAATGCACAGTCAAAGAAGTGAAAGAACCCGTCGCCGCAGAAATCGACGATGAATTGGCAAAACGCTTTGGAGCGGACGATCTGGACGCGCTGAAGACTCAGGTGTCTGAACGTCTTGAGGCGGAATACGGCGGTGCCGCACGTGCGGTCATGAAGCGCGCGTTGTTGGATCAGTTGGACGGTTTGGTGAAATTTGATCTGCCACCTTCCATGGTCGAGGCAGAAGCCAAACAAATCGCACACCAGTTGTGGCATGATGAACACCCAGAGGTAACAGATCACAACCATGATGAGATCGAAGCAACAGAGGAACACACAACATTGGCAGAACGCCGTGTGCGTTTGGGCCTATTGATTGCAGAAATCGGTCAAAAAGCAGAAATCGAAATCACAGATGCGGAAATGACCCAAGCGATCATGGCCCAAGCGCGCCAGTATCCAGGTCAGGAACGCCAGTTCTTTGAATTCATCCAGCAGAACCAGCAGATGCAACAACAACTTCGCGCCCCATTGTTCGAAGACAAAGTTGTGGATCACATCATCGAAGGCGCAAAAGTGACTGAAAAATCAGTCAACAAGGACGCCCTTCAGGCCGCCGTTGACGCGATGGAAGACTAAGGTCTTTTTCCAAAACATTCTGAAAAACCCGCCCATTGCTGGCGGGTTTTTTTATTTTAACATCCGCGTTCTTACTGTTTCCAGTCAATCGATAGATTGGCAAGCGCCGACCTCCCCGTCAAATCACAGGTTTGCCTACGGCAAAACGAGAGGCGCTTCGCTTCCTCCCGAGGTCGGCTTGTGTCATGTAGTTGATGAACCCCCCTTGGCATTTGTCTCTAAACCTGCGAAATCGTTCCGCATGACACAAAGTATTTCGTTTGATCTACAATCCACCGATGGCAAGGCCCGTCACGGGGTGATTTCCACACCGCGTGGTGGGATCCGTACACCCGCCTTCATGCCCGTAGGAACCGCGGCAACGGTTAAGGCGATGATGCCCGAAAACGTGCGTGCAACGGGTGCTGACATCCTATTGGGCAATACCTATCACCTGATGCTGCGCCCCACGGCGGAACGCATTGATCGTCTTGGGGGATTGCATAAATTCATGAACTGGGAGCGCCCCATTTTGACCGATAGTGGCGGGTTTCAGGTGATGTCGCTATCCTCTTTGCGCAAACTGACCGAAGAGGGGGTGACGTTTAAATCCCATTTGGATGGGTCGCGTCATGAATTGACCCCTGAACGGTCCATGGAAATTCAACGCCTGTTGGGCAGCGACATCGTCATGTGTTTTGACGAATGTCCCGCGCTGCCTGCGGATCGTGCGCGGATTGAGGAAAGCATGCGCATGTCGATGCGCTGGGCTGCGCGTTCGCGCGATGCCTTTGGCGATCGTCCTGGACATGCCCTTTTTGGTATTCAACAAGGTGGCTTGGAACAGGACCTGCGCGGCGAAAGTGCCGAGGCGCTGCGCGCAATCGAATTCGATGGCTATGCGATTGGAGGTTTGGCCGTGGGCGAGGGGCAAGAGGCGATGTTTTCCGTTCTGGATTACGCACCTGACATGATGCCCACGCACAAACCACGCTATCTGATGGGCGTCGGTAAACCTGATGACATCGTTGGCGCCGTCAAACGGGGCGTTGATATGATGGACTGTGTCCTGCCATCACGCTCTGGACGTACGGGCCAGGTGTTTACGCGCAATGGCGTTGTTAACATTAAAAACGCCCGCCATAAGGATGATCCACGCCCGCTGGATCATGACTGCACATGCCCCGCCTGTTCAAATTACTCGCGCGCCTATTTGCATCACACTTTCCGCAGTCAGGAAATCATCAGCTCGATGTTGTTGACATGGCACAACCTGCACTATTTCCAAGAACTTATGGAAACCATGCGTCAGGCGATTGCAGCAGGCAGATTTGCAGAATTTGAGGCAGAGTTTCACGCAACCCGCGCCAATGGCGATATTGATCCGCTTTGATGGGTGAATTCGCGGCCGTGGTCCTGATAGCGCGCGATGACCTTATCCAAGGGTCTGCCGCGCAGATGCGGGCAAACGGGCGTTGTCCCCATGTCTATATCAGGGAATAGAGCGTGTAATTCAAGGCGGCTTTCGGCGGGGATCATGCGCAGCGCTTAGGGCCCTGTGAACAGGGTTTCGCCCAGACACCCATGCGCTATGATCAACTGATGTTCGGGTGTCATTATATGATAATAGGTGATGGGGGCGTCGGTATCCACAACATCAACGCCCTCTAGCTGCAATAAATCCTTGACACTGACCAAGGCCTGATGTTCCCGTGTGCTGTGTCCTATAATGCTTGAAGACAGGCGCAAACGGTGCCGCGGTGACAGGATAAGATCGCGTTCGGGTTGGTTGTTACCCAAGCAAGGCATGTGCCGACACTCGAATGGCCCGCAAATGGGGTTTATGCGCCAATTCCGCTGGGGGTAGGGTGCGTTTACCAATCCAGACAATCGGTTGGTATCCTGCGACAATGGTCCATAGCAAATCACCAACGCTTAAATCTTCAATCGCGATTTCACCCTGAATGGTGCGCAACCGTGTCCCCGCCCCATAACAGACCGCGCCCGTGAATTGTGACGGAAACCCATCATATAGATCGGAGTAGGCCACATAGGTCACATTTGCCTTCGGGTCCCCATCCAGGTTATCCAGGCTGTCGTAGCGTGATTTCGGAATAGGTATATCCCCTGGTTCGATTTGGCCGTTTGGATAGTGCATGTCCATCTGGCTTAGGTCCTGATCCGCCGTCGGGAAAAAGAAATAGGTGGCCGCACCTTGCGTGCTTTGCATGGAAATCAGATATCCAACAACGGGCGATCCCTCTTGCACCCCTTGATAACTGTCAAACCGCAGGCCGATCAATTTCGGTTCAACAATAAAATCATAGGTCACGCCCGTATCAGTGACAGAGTTCCAGTCCCCAACCTAAAACTGAGTCCCCGTCATGGGTTCCATGTGGGCTGATGAGCTGTCGTCGTAATAGCTGTTTTCCACCTGCGCATTTGTTTGCACTGTGCCCGTGTCCGTAAAGGTCGTAAGCCCGGATGACACCAATGTTGCACTGGTTGAACCTGGATTCCCCAAAAGCTCTAGGAAAAAGCGATTGACCTTGGCATCCGCCAATTGCTGCGCTGTTAAACTTGTTTGTTCGGTATGGTGTGTGTTTGTTTGATACCCTGTGCTGAACACGCCGCCTGATGTGCTAATGCTTGCCATGATTTATGTTGTCGTTCTTTAAGTTTCTATTTGATACTTAAACGAAAAAAAATCCGTAGATATTAAAGCCCGCGAACAAAAGTGGTTGATGGATCAGATAAATTGCCAAGCTGTGACGCCCCGCAAACGCAAAGGGGCGCGCCCAACCCCATGCGGGCCCATGATAGGCAAAGACGTTTAATCGCGTGAACAGGGCATGCGCTGCCATGCCTGCAAAAAACGCATAACCCCATGGCATAATGGGGCGGTAATCCACACTGCCCGTGGTTCCACTGGTCCAGATGATCCACATCCACCACACCGATCCCTGAACAGGTCCGTCCGCCCAAATAAAATAGGACCCAAGGGCCGCAGCACAGGCCAGCGGAACAGCCCAATGCAAGGACAACAGAGGCAGGGAAAGAAGGCTCATCACCAAGATCAGATGCAAAATCCCAAAGCGGATCATATAGGGCCCAAAGGTGAAATAGGTGACAATGGAAATCCCCGCCGCCGCAACCCCCAGCAATGCCACACGCCGCCAAACGGTTAGCCATTTGATGCCAGCGCGATGTATGTGTTGCCACGACAGCCCCGCCAAAAACAGAAAGGAAATGGCGATTGAACCTTCAAACATGCGCCATTCGGGCTGAAACACCGTTCCTGCCTTGATATAGCCGAAATACATCAGATCGAAGGTGAAATGAAACACAACCATGGCCAAAATCGCCATGGCCCGCAGCAGATCAAGCCAAATGAGTCGCGAATGTGTGTGCGTCATAAGCTGTCATTACCGCATGATCTGTGAAAAGGCGAGCCTTGCCTTAACCCAGTACGAAAACCAACGTGAAAAGTGCCAAAAACACCAACACAGCCGTGGCGACCATCCCGCCCATACGGGCCTCGGATTTGTGGGGTTTGCGATCTGGGTCGGGGCGGTTGTCTGGCATAAAGATTCTCTATTTCAGCTGCATTGCATATATAGATCTTGGATGAACAAAAGCCCAGTATTCCAGTTCACTAAGAAGGGAAAAGATGGTGGGTGATAAGAGACTCGAACTCCTGACATCTTCGGTGTAAACGAAGCGCTCTACCAACTGAGCTAATCACCCGAATACGGGTCTAATAGCCAAAGCGGTGCGCCTGTGCAAGAGGGTTCGCGCGAAAAAATTACCTTTTTCTTCGACGCTTTGGCAAACTACAGCTAAGCTGTCAAAAGAGGAGGGTAAAATGCCGTTTGATCCAGATAAACACCAGATGTTGCCGACCCGTCATTTTGATGATTTTCAGATAGGAGAGCGGTTTTTTGCCCCCTCACGCACGATGAGCGAGGGCGTTTTTACCGCGTTTCAGGCGGTAAGTGGGGATAATCATCCGATCCATTATGATCGCACCTATTTAAAATCATTGGGCCATCCTGATTTAATGGCGCATGGATATATGAGCCTTATTCAGGCGGCGATTGGGGCATCGCCCTTGGCCCATGAAATGGGGCGGGCCTTGATCGGTTTTGTGGATCAATCCAGTCGATTTTTGCACCCTGTTTACAATGGCGATACGCTGTATCCTGCTTTTGAAATCAATGAACTCACGCCCAAAACCACAACGGGGATTTTGGGCGTGGCGATCGAAATCCATAATCAGGATGGCATCCTGTGTGTTTCAGGCAATCAGCGATATTTGATGCGCCTTTAAGCAGGTGGGATCCTCCCCATTTTTTCGCGCGCATCCTGCAGGAACAGGGCATAGGTTGTTTTAATCGCATCCTCATCCACGTCTCCCGACAGATCATCGGCCAATTGGGCGAGGATCAGCGCCTTGGCACCTTTTTGCATCTTAAGTGATTGAAGTGCAGCCGTGCGGTGTTTCTTTTTGTTGGGCGATATCAGCATCAATTACACGCCCCAAGCCGCGATTTGCCGTAATACCATCAATTCCGCGTGAAATTCCTTTTCTTGATCATGGGCAAATTTTGCCTCAAACGCGTTTTCACTGTCGTCAAATGTACTCATCACAAAAGCCCCTTATCCTATTTAATATATGGGGATGAAATGCGCGATTTGAATGAGGAATGGGATAAAAAAAGGGCCCCGTAATGTGGGGCCTCTTTATTAATGTGTGATTTGGGCGCTCCTTTGGGCTTGTTTGGCCCGTTCTGCGGCGGCGGCATCTTCGGCCGCCTGATCCCATTCGATGGGCTCTGGTTGGTCTACCAAGGCCTGTGCCAAGACTTCAGACACATGGGTGACGGGGATGATTTTTAGCCCGTCTTTTACCGAATCTGGCAGTTCGGCAATGTCCTTTTCATTTTCCTCTGGAATGAACACCGTTGTGATCCCACCGCGCAGGGCCGCCAATAGCTTTTCTTTCAATCCACCAATGGCCAGCGCGTTGCCGCGCAGCGTGACTTCGCCTGTCATGGCGATATCCTTGCGCACCGGAATGCCCGTAAGGACCGACACAATTGACGTCACCATCGCCAAACCCGCACTTGGACCATCTTTGGGTGTTGCGCCCTCGGGGACGTGAACGTGAATGTCTAGCGTATCGAACTGGGGTGGTTTCACCCCGATCTGAGGTGAGATTGAACGCACATAAGAGCTTGCTGCGTCGATGGATTCTTTCATCACATCACCTAGTTTACCGGTGGTTTTCATGCGTCCCTTTCCCGGGAGTTTGAGCGCCTCGATGTGCAGCAGATCACCGCCGACGGATGTATAGGCCAGCCCTGTGACAACGCCCACCTGATCCTCTTTTTCCGCCAGACCATAGCGGAATTTGCGCACGCCCAGAAAATCATCCAGATTTTCGGCCGTAACGGTTACGGTTTCTTCTTCTCCTTTGACGATTTTTGTCACTGCTTTACGGGCGACTTTCGCCACCTCGCGTTCAAGGTTGCGAACACCCGCTTCGCGCGTGTAGTGCTGGATCATTGAGGTCAGCGCACTGTCGGTCAGCTCAAATTCACCTTTTTTCAGACCATGGTTTTTCACCGCCTTATCAATCAGGTGACGCCGCGCGATTTCGCGTTTTTCGTCCTCGGTATACCCTGCCAATGGAATGATCTCCATGCGGTCCAAAAGAGGACCGGGCATGTTATAGCTGTTCGAGGTGGTCAAGAACATCACGTTTGATAGATCATATTCCACCTCAAGGTAGTGATCGACAAAGGTGCTGTTTTGTTCTGGATCTAAAACCTCTAGCATGGCAGAGGCGGGGTCCCCACGGAAATCTTGGCCCATCTTGTCGATTTCATCCAGAAGGATCAAAGGATTTGTAGTTTTCGCCTTTTTCATAGCTTGGATAATTTTTCCCGGCATTGATCCGATATAGGTGCGGCGATGTCCACGAATTTCAGATTCGTCGCGTACCCCACCCAATGAAATACGGATAAACTCACGCCCTGTCGCCTTGGCCACGGATTTGCCTAGGGATGTTTTACCCACGCCGGGTGGGCCCACCAAACACATGATCGGTCCGCGCAATTTGGATGAACGCTGTTGTACGGCCAGATATTCGACAATGCGTTCTTTGACCTTATCCAATGAATAGTGATCGTCGTTCAAAATACGCTCTGCTCGGCCCAAATCCTTTTTCACTCGGGATTTTGTGCCCCACGGAATGGACAGCATCCAATCCAAATAATTGCGCACCACGGTCGCCTCGGCAGACATCGGCGACATGTTTTTCAGCTTCTTGACTTCGGCATTGGCTTTTTCCAATGCCTCTTTGCTTAGCTTCATGCCATTTATGCGCTCTTCTAATTCGGCAACTTCGTTTTGGCCTTCTTCGCCATCCCCAAGTTCCTTTTGAATCGCCTTCATCTGTTCGTTCAGATAATATTCGCGCTGCGTGCGCTCCATCTGGGATTTCACGCGCGTCTTAATCTTTTTCTCGACCTGAAGAACGCTCATTTCGCCCTGCATCAGGCCATAGATTTTTTCCAAACGATCGCTGACAATCAGGGTTTCCAACAAATCTTGTTTGTCGGCCACTTCAATGCCCAAATGGCCTGCTGCCAAATCCGCAAGCTTATCTGGTTCGGTTGAATTTGCGATTGCGGTTAGCGCTTCTTCTGGGACGTTCTTTTTTATTTTGGCATAACGCTCAAACTCTTCTGAAACCGTGCGCAACAATGCCTCAATTGTGGCATCATCGCCCAGGTCCTCTTCGACATATTCGGCAGTCGCTTCAAAGAAGTTTGGGTTATCAATGAATTCATTGATTTTGACGCGTGATTGTCCTTCGACCAACACCTTAACCGTGCCATCGGGCAGTTTCAGCAATTGCAATACATTGGCCAAAACCCCCATGCGATAGATTTGATCCGATGTTGGATCATCCTCGGATGGGTCCTGTTGGCTGGATAATAGAATTTGTTTATCTTCCTGCATCACCTCTTCTAGGGCGCGGACAGATTTGTCCCGCCCCACGAATAAGGGCACGATCATATGTGGGAAAACCACGATATCGCGCAGTGGCAACACAGGGTAAGAGGCATTTAATGGTGACTTCATGCTCGTTCCTTTTTTAGCAAAACAGCGACTGTCCCAAATATGGCAACGCGCGCCGTTTCCGTGTCAGATCAGATAGATGTGTCTTACTGCATCACATTTCAAGCAGACTCGGTTGAAATAACGATGCCTTTATGTGGGGCAGGGTGCAAGGTCAGGCACCTGAATATTTTCAAAAAATTTGTGCAAAACTGGCATTTTGGTTCTGCACCTACAAAGACCAAGATAAAATTGTGCGGTGTTTTTTGGCAAAAGTTTAGAGGTCGCAAAATTTTTCTGCAAATCGTGAAAAATTTCGAAATGTCCGCTTGACCATTATCGTATCACGCCATAAGACCTTTCTCACGCGCGGTTGTAGCTCAGTTGGTTAGAGTACCGGCCTGTCACGCCGGGGGTCGCGGGTTCGAGCCCCGTCAACCGCGCCATTTTACCCACATTATTGAACGCATGGCTGCAATCCCAAAAGTTTTTTGGATATAGCGCACATCCTTCATTAGGTTTTTATTGATTACCCAAGGATTTTCATGCGCACCCCGATTTCCGAACACCATCGCCTTTCCTCAATCGACACACTGCTAGGTTTTGCGCTGTTGGGGATATTGGTGATGAATATCCAATCCTTTGCGATGATTAGCGCGGCCTATATATTTCCCAATTTACATATGGATATCACCCATTTGGCTCTCTAAATTCCGATTTGGGCCTTTTGAATGGCTGTGGCGGTCACTGACATATTTCAAATTTCAACAGATGCTTAAATAGATGTCATTCGATGCGTTTTCTCTATTGACGCTCCATGTGAAAACACATAACCAACAAGCCACGCGCGGTTGTAGCTCAGTTGGTTAGAGTACCGGCCTGTCACGCCGGGGGTCGCGGGTTCGAGCCCCGTCAACCGCGCCACTTTCATAAAAAATTCATGCACAAAATGGTGGCCCAAGCCGCACCAAGGGATATTGCCGTGACGGCCACGGCTGCGCTGCCTGCATCCTTGGCCTGTTTTGCCAGATCGCGGCGGTCCATACCGATATCATCCACCACACGTTCAATCGCCGTATTCATACATTCCGCGGCCAATACCATGATGCCGCCCATAATAATGATCGCCGTTTCCGCCGCGGACAGGGGCAGGTAAAGCGCCAAAGGGGTCGAAATACAATTCGCCACAATCCACTGTTTCAGGCTGGGTTCAGTTTGCCAAACATTGCGCCACCCATCCAGTGACCAAACCACGCGATCACAGAACCTTTGCCATTGCTGCGATAAAAAGCCCACTTTAATCCCCTTTGCCCATCGCGTTAAGGTCTGTTGCACTTTGCTTTATGCCGATGAACATGTGCAAGGGAAAACTATGCGAACACTTGTATCCAAGATCAATTGGCCCATCCTAATTGTGGCCTGCGCGACGATCGGGTTGGCCCCCCTGTTTCCTGAACCGCATGTCTGGGAAAAGCTGCGGATGCTGGTGCAAGGCAATCTGACCCGCGCGATTGATTGGTTTGATTTGGTAATGCACGGCACGCCATGGGTTTTGGTGGTGCTGAAGATCTGGGGAACTTTCGGCAGGGATGCGGAGTAAACTTTCAAAAGCCGATGTGTGTTTTTGTCGTGTTTGGGCGAGGCTTTGTCCACATTGATCATGCGCGGTCTGAGCCGAAGCGAACGCTTATACATGAGCGACTGGATTTTATCGGTCAATTCAAGCCACCCAGTCAATCGTTAGATTGGCAAGGCGCTGTCCGCCCCACAGGCGGCGCCTTCGTTGCCACCTCGGGCAGCTTGTGGCTCTGTTCCAGCGCGTTACTAATGCGATCAAATTCCAGTCGCTTGGGTTACGCGTATGATCCAGCCCACGCCCGTCCGGTCACACCGTAGGTTTGCCTTCGGCAAAACATGGCGGGGGCTTCGTTGCCTCAGCCCTGTTAACCGCCCACGGGCCTGTGCCTAACCGTTGATACAGTAAGAATAGGAATAACTACTCTATCACACGCAAATTGCTATTCGTGGCTCAGATTTATAAATTTTCTGCATCATGATTGTATGCCTTACTCACTCTGCCGCCTCAGTTTCGGCCTCGATCTCGGCGGCGCGTTTTTCGACTAGCTCGACGATGTGATCGACCATATCATCGTTGCTGATTTTGTGATCTTGCTTGCCTGCCCAATAGACCATGCCATGACCACTGCCACCGCCTGTAAAGCCGACATCGGTCATCAACGCCTCGCCCGGGCCATTCACAACACAGCCGATGATTGACAGACTCATCGGGGTTTTGACATGCTCTAGACGCTGTTCCAATGTTTCAACGGTATTGATCACGTTAAACCCCTGACGCGCGCAAGAGGGGCACGAGATGATATTCACGCCACGATGACGTAGGCCCAGTGACTTTAGGATGTCATAGCCAACTTTCACCTCTTCCACAGGGTCGGCCGATAGGGACACGCGGATCGTATCGCCAATACCCATCCACAATAGATTGCCCAAACCAATGGCGGATTTGATTGTCCCGCTCATCAAACCACCCGCTTCGGTGATCCCAAGGTGCAGCGGCGCGTCGGTGGCTTCTGCCACTGCTTGATAGGCCGCTGTCGACAGGAAAACATCAGAGGCCTTCACACTGATCTTGAATTCGTGGAAATCGTTATCCTGCAGGATTTTGATATGATCCAGACCGCTTTCGACCATCGCATCAGGGCAGGGCTCCCCATATTTTTCCAACAGATGTTTTTCCAAGGATCCTGCATTCACGCCAATGCGCATGGAACAATTGTTGTCCCGCGCCGCTTTGATCACCTCGCGCACGCGCTCTTCTGATCCGATATTGCCGGGATTGATGCGCAAACAAGCGGCCCCTGCTTCTGCGGCCTCGATCCCGCGTTTATAATGAAAATGAATATCTGCCACGATGGGAACGGGGCTTTCTTTCACAATTGCCTTTAGCGCTTTTGAACTGTCCTGATCTGGCACAGAAACGCGTACAATGTCCGCGCCGGCTTCTGCGACCGCTTGGACTTGGGCGATTGTTGCGGCGACATCTGTGGTCAATGTGTTTGTCATTGTCTGCACGGCGATGGGGGCATCCCCGCCAATTGGGACATTGCCCACATGAATTTGGCGAGATTTACGGCGATAGATATTGCGCCAAGGACGCACATGGTTCAGCGACATAGCAACCTCGTGTTTGCTGTTGTGTAATGTATAATTGACAGAAAGCGTTCGCGCAATCAAACATCTATTGATCTAAAGGCAGGTCAAAGCTTTCAAAGTTGACTTGCGCGATTAATGTGCGCAACTCGCCGTCATTGTCAATGATGGCAGGGGTATAGGTTTCTGACAGGCTCGCCACAGACAATTCAACGTCTTTGACAACATTACCGCCTGATCCAGCGGGACCATAAAGTTCGCGGTTCACGCTGAAATACACGGATCCCGACATGCCCGCACGCATGGTTGGTGCACCCTCAGTCTGGGGCAGCGTGAATTCCTCACCCGGTTGCAAGATCTTGGCCAAGATGACTGACCCAGTTGATGAGGTCACCTGAACCCAGGCTTCGCGTGTCGCAACGATCGCGATGGTGGGTGGTAAATCTTCGACTACTTGTGGGGCGACACTTGCCACCTCATCCAAATTCACCTCTTCCACAACATCTGCGATAATGGCATCCAATCCCGCAAATGTGGGTAATGCCTCTTCTGCTTTTGGTTCGGGGAAGTTGGTAAAACGGTTGGGGTCGAGCGTTGAAATCGGTGCATCACGTGCCACAAGGATTGGGGTATCCAGCGCAGGGGGCCGATACATGCGTTCCAATTTATCGCTGCGCTGATCTGGAGAAATTCCAACAATATCAGTGGTTTCCTCACCCTCGGCGGCACCGTTGAATTCTGACAGAACAATGGGCGTATTTTCGGATGGAACGACCTGCACCTTTTGGATTTCTTGGAACACGGACCATGCGCCATAGCCAAGGCCCGCAACCAGTAGGCACAAAACGGCGATTGATCCAACAGCCGCTGCCTCAAACTGATCGGTCCATGATTTCTTATTAGGAACAATCGCAGAGGGGGATTTGGAAAAGATCGCCTCATCGATGTCACTGATCATCGGACCCGCGATAGGAACCGCTTTACCATTTCGCAGGGTCGAGGCCTCATCCGCCAATCCGTGCGAGGGTATAAATCCGCTTTCTTCACAGAACTGGCGATAAACCTGTTCCTGATCCAACTTCAAATATCGTGCATAGGATCGTACAAAACCCGACACAAAACTGGGCGTTTCAAAGGCGCCATAATCACAGTTTTCAATCGCGGAAATATAGTTGGCATTGATGCGCAGTTCGCGCTGAACATCCATTAAGGATTTACCAAGGGTAGCGCGTTCACCGCGCAGCAGATCACCAAGACGCACTTCATAGTCGTCAAAGCCCTTTGGTCTGATCATATCGTCCCGACCTTCTGGGGTCAGATCCGTCTCTGCCATTTCATCATGCCCCTAGCGTTGCATCCCCCAGCGCGATTCCACCGAATCTATGCGTAACACGTTGAGGTTTATAACACAAAGTTACAGAATGTGCACTTTTGTTAGGATTATGCGCTTATCTCGGCACGATTCAGCGCACAGTGCGACCACAGCGTGTCCATCGCCTTGACAAGGGCATCAATTTCCTTGGGTCCATGCACAGGCGATGGTGTAAACCGTAGTCGCTCTGTGCCACGCGGGACGGTAGGGAAATTGATCGGTTGGACGTAAATTCCGTGCTCGCTTAGCAGCATGTCAGACAGCTTTTTTGTATGCACAGGATTACCCACAATCACGGGTACAATGTGGCTGCCATGATCAATGATCGGCAAGCCCATACCCTTTAGGCGCATTTTCAAGATTTTCGCCTGCAGCTGATGTTGATCGCGCAGGGTTTGATCGGTTTTCAAATGCGCTACCGATGCCGCAGCACCCGCCGCAACCGCAGGGGGCAATGATGTGGTGAAAATGAACCCCGGCGCATAAGAGCGCACAGCGTCGCACATTTTTTCGCTGGCCGCGATATAGCCCCCCATTACGCCATAGGCCTTGGCCAATGTTCCGTTAATGATATCAATGCGATGCGCCAGATTATCACGCTCTGTCACGCCACCGCCGCGCGGTCCGTACATGCCAACTGCGTGGACTTCATCAATATAGGTCAGGGCGTTGAATTCATCAGCCAGATCACAGATCGCTTCAATCGGTCCGAAATCCCCATCCATTGAATAGACAGATTCGAATGCGATCAATTTTGGCACCTTGGGATCATCGGCTGCCAGCAATTCACGCAGATGCGCAACATCATTGTGGCGGAACACACGTTTGGCACCGCCATTGCGCCGCACACCCTCGATCATCGAGGCGTGGTTCAATTCGTCCGAATAAATGATCAAGCCTGGGAACAATTTTGGCAAGGTCGAGAGGGTTGCATCATTGGCAATATAGGCAGAGGTGAACAACAACGCCGCTTCCTTGCCGTGCAGAGCGGCCAATTCGGCCTCAAGCCGTTTGTGATACACGGTTGTGCCTGAAATATTGCGTGTCCCGCCTGATCCTGCGCCTGTGGCGTCAACGGCCTCATGCATGGCGTTTAGAACAACAGGATGCTGACCCATCCCCAGATAGTCATTGCCACACCACACAACGATTGGCTTTTTGCTGCCATCGGGGCAATTCCACATCGCGTGCGGGAAATTTCCTTTTTCGCGTTCGATGTCGATGAAAGTGCGATAGCGGCCTTCTTCGTGAAGGCGGGAGAGGGCTCCGTCAAGATGCGCGGTATAGTCCATTCAATCGTCCTTGTTCATCGCTTCCCCATAACATATTCATATTTTATTATGGGTCAAAGGTTTTTTGCAGCTAACGTAGCGAAATGACAATCCGCGTTGGTTGAATTGCTATCCGATGCTAGCCTTTCTTTTACAGATACATAACAGGAGATTCGAATGTCGCTAGATTCGGTGTTGGCGCGTATTGACGCAGATATAGAAAAATCCACGGATCGCTTGATCGATTTGTTGCGGATACGCTCCATTTCCACGGATCCTGCCTATGCAGAGGACTGTCAAAAGGC
>JAFMKS010000004.1:75251-80025 GCA_017852835.1 Paracoccaceae bacterium | reverse complement strand
CTTGCCTTAGATGTCATTGCGCCCGCGGTCGAAAACCTTGTTTCAAACTACAACGCTGCATTGCTTGACGCGGGCCTTGGCCAAGTCGCAGACGCAGCAAACGCGCATTAGGAGCTAGAAGGACATGATCATTTCCGATCTTAACATCATCCTGCCCGAAATTATCCTTTCGGTCTATGCGATGCTTGCGCTGGTAGGTGCGGTTTACACGGCCAAGGATGAACTGGCGACAACACTGTGTTGGTTAACATCCATCCTATTCGCAATCGTTGCGTTTTGGATTTCCTCCGACAGTGCATCGGCGCAAACCGCGTTCAACGGCATGTTCATTGATGATGGGTTCGCCCGCTTTGCTAAGGTGGTCATCCTGCTGTCTGCGGCAGCCGTTCTGGTGATGAGCGTTGATTACATGCGCCGTCGTGACCTGATGAAATTTGAATACCCAATTCTGATCGTGTTGGCGGTTGTGGGGATGATGATGATGGTGTCATCAGGCAACTTGATGTCCCTATATATGGGGCTAGAACTGCAATCGCTATCGCTTTACGTGGTGGCCTCTTTCCGCAGGGACAGTGTGAAATCAACTGAGGCGGGGATGAAGTATTTTGTCCTTGGCGCGTTGTCGTCTGGTCTGCTTCTTTACGGTGCATCCCTGGTTTACGGCTATACGGGCAGCACAGATTTCGCCACGATCATTCAGGCGGCTGGCCACGGTGGATCAATCGGCTTGATGATCGGTTTGGTTCTGGTCATCGCGGGCCTTGCGTTCAAGGTGTCAGCGGTTCCGTTCCATATGTGGACACCAGACGTTTACGAAGGATCGCCAACACCCGTCACCGCGTTTTTCGCCACCGCGCCCAAGGTTGCGGCGATGGCCCTATTTGCGCGTGTGATGCACGATGCATTTGGCAATGCCAAGGCGGATTGGCAACAGGTTATTGTTTTGATTTCCTTGCTGTCCATGTTCCTTGGTGCCGTTGCAGCGATTGGTCAGACAAACATCAAACGTCTGATGGCCTATTCTTCAATCGCGCATATGGGATACGCACTGATGGGTCTTGCTGCCGGGACCGCGTATGGTGTTGAGGCGATGTTAATGTACATGACGTTCTACGCGATTATGAACATCGGGACATTTGCCTTTATCATGACCATGGAAAAAGGTGGTCAGCCTGTGACCGATATCCAATCCCTGAACCTCTTGGCAAAAACCAAGCCGGGCAAGGCATTGGCCGTGATGGTATTGATGGTGTCTTTGGCCGGTATTCCGGGCACAATCGGTTTCTTTGGTAAACTTTACGTGCTGCAGGCCGCATATGGTGCAGGGCTTCTTTGGTTGGCGATCGCAGGTGTGATCGCATCGGTGATCGGCGCCTATTATTACCTGCGCATCATCTATTTGATGTGGTTTGGATCCGAACAGGATGAGGCGTTGGATGATTATTCAACACCGATGCTGACGGCCTTTGTTTCCGTATCTGCGATTGCAACTGTTGTGGGCATCGTGAACTTCTTTGGTTTAAAAGGCGCGGCAATCGCGGCAGCAGCAGCGCTTGTCCAATAATTTTCCAATAGGATACGATCGACGCATTCTTGCGTCGGTCGATAGCACAAATGCAGAGGCGGTCCGCATTGCCAAAACGGTAAGCGGACCGACTTGGATTCTGGGGCTCAGGCAAACGCAGGGCCGTGGCCGTCGCGGACGCGCTTGGATGGATCCAGAGGGGAATTTTGCGGGAACGCTGTTGTTATTTCCCGATGGCGATCCGCATTCATTTGCGCTGCGCTCCTTTGTGATGTCGCTGGCCCTTGCGGACAGTTTTGAAACGCTTTTTCCCCATAAGGTCACCTGCCAATTGAAATGGCCCAATGATGCCCTGTTAAATGGGGCAAAGGTCGCGGGTATTTTATTGGAAACGGTCGCGCTCTCGGCGGGGCAAATGGCGCTGGCCATTGGTGTTGGGGTCAATTTGAAAAATGCGCCCGAGGCATCGAATTTGGAAAATCGCGCGCTGCCCCCTGCCTCAATTTACGGCCTAACGGGGCAGGTGATCACACCTGAGGCGTTTTTGCCAAACCTTGCATCTGCCTTTGCTGTCAGAGAAGCGCAATTCGACGCCTATGGGTTCGACCCGATCCGCACCGCATGGTTAGAGCGTGCTGCCAATATCGGACAGATGATCACGGCGCGGACGCAGCGCGATGAATACATGGGGCGATTTGACAGTGTTGATCAGTCAGGACATCTGATATTGGATACAACTGACGGCCGTCGCGCAATTGCGGCTGCGGACATCTATTTCTAGAGGGCGCTACAATGTTATTGACCATTGACTGCGGGAACACAAACACGGTTTTTTCGATCTGGGACGGCACGGCCTTTATTGCGACGTGGCGCACGGCGACGGAACATCAGCGTACCGCAGATCAATATTTTGTCTGGCTCAGCTCTTTGATGAATTTGCAAGGGGTGAAGGCCGATATTACGGATGTGATCATCTCATCAACCGTTCCACGTGTTGTGTTCAACTTACGCGTTTTGGCAGATCGCTATTTTAACACCCGCCCCTTGGTTGTGGGAAAACCCGACTGTCACCTTCCCATCGATGTACGTGTTGATGCAGGGACCAGCGTGGGACCAGACCGTTTGGTAAATACGGTGGCAGGTCACGATCTGTTCGGTGGTAATCTGATCATTGTTGATTTTGGCACGGCCACCACGTTTGATGTTGTGGATGCAGATGGGGCCTATATTGGCGGTGTGATTGCCCCTGGTGTAAACCTATCGCTTCAGGCGCTGCACCAACAGGCCGCAGCCCTGCCACATGTGGATATTGCCAAACCACAGGCCGTGATTGGCACCAACACAGTTGCCTGTATGCAATCAGGCGTGTTCTGGGGATACGTGGGGTTGATCAAAGAAATTTGCGCACGTATCCGCGCAGAACATGGAAAAGAGATGAAGATTATCTCAACAGGTGGCCTTGCCCCATTGTTTCAGGGCGCAGAAAAACTATTTGACGCATTCGAGGATGATTTGACCATGCATGGTCTACGCCTCATTCACGATCATAATCAGGAATAAAAACACAAATGAGCGATAGATTAATCTATATGCCCTTGGGCGGTGCAGGTGAAATTGGCATGAATGCCTATGTCTATGGATATGGCGCACCAGGCAAAGAAAGATTGATCGTTGTCGATTTGGGCGTGACCTTTCCCGATATGGACAGCACCCCTGGTGTGGATCTGATTTTCCCTGATATCACGTGGCTAAAGGAACGTCGCAATCAGATTGAGGCAATCTTTATCACCCACGCGCACGAAGATCACGTGGGCGCAGTGGGGCATTTATGGTCTGAATTGGGGGCACCTCTATTTGCACGCCCCTTTACCGCGCATTTGGCGCGCATGAAGATGGAGGATCATGGTCACAGCCCCCGAAATGTGAAAACCGTGATGAAATGGCCCGAAACGGTGGCTGTCGGCCCGTTTAAGGTGGGGTTTGCCCCAATTTCGCACTCCATTCCTGAAAGTAGCGCCTTGGTCATTGATACGCCTGATGGTCGTGTTTTGCATTCGGGTGATTTTAAAATCGACACGGATCCCGGTGTTGGTGAACCCTTTGACCGAGAGATGTTTAGGGATATCGCAAAAAACGGGATCAAGGTATTGGTGTGTGACAGCACGAATGTGTTTTCCATGCACCCCGGCCGATCTGAGGCCACGCTAAAAGCATCTATTGCCGAATTGATTGCGGATGCGCCTGCGTTGGTTGTTGCGACCACATTCGCGAGCAATGTGGCGCGTCTGCGCACCTTGGCCGAGGCCGCGACCAGTTCAGGGCGCTCCATCTGTTTGATGGGACGCGCCATGCGTAAAATGGTGCAAGCCGCACTGGAAACAGGTGTCTTGGACGATTTTCCGTCTGTGGTCAGTTCGGATGAGGCGCAGGAAATTCCACGTCAAAATTTGATGCTGCTTTGCACGGGCAGTCAGGGCGAACGCCGCGCAGCAACGGCGCAATTGGCCAATGGCAAGTTTCAGGGTATTTCCCTGAAAGAGGGGGACATGGTGTTGTTCTCGTCCTCAACCATTCCCGGAAATGAACGTGATGTTATTCGCATCATGAACCAGTTTTCGGAACAAGGTGTTGATGTGGTCACCGACCGCATGGGCGAATACCACGTGTCAGGGCATGCAAACCGCCCTGATCTGATGGAAATGCATAAAATCATTGAACCGCAGATGGTGATCCCGATGCACGGTGAACACCGTCATTTGCGTGAACATGCCAAGATTGCGGAAAACGCGGGCTATGCGTCCCTGATTTGTGTGAACGGAATGATGCTGGACCTGTCTGGTAATCGTCCCAAGGTGACGGAATACGTCGAAACAGGACGCATGTATTTGGACGGATCGACCCAAATTGGTGCGTTGGATGGGGTGATCCGTGATCGTTTGCGCATGGCGCTTTATGGTCATGTTATTGTGACCGTGATCCTAGATGAAGAGGATGAGATGATAGGTGAACCTTGGTGTGAAGTGCGCGGATTGCCAGAGATGGGATCCTCCAATGCAACCCTTGTCGATGCGCTGGAAGAGGACCTAAGCCAATTTATCGGACGCGCAGATCACAAAACTATTACGAATGACGATAAGCTGGAAGAGGCGATCAAACGCATTGCACGCCAAACCTGTCAAACTGAGATTGGTAAGAAGCCAGAAGTGTCGATTGTTATTTCGCGCTTGATGTAGGGTCAGACGCGATTTT
>JAFMKS010000004.1:19512-75036 GCA_017852835.1 Paracoccaceae bacterium | reverse complement strand
CGCGATTTTGGTAACCGCAGGTTGTAAAACCTCGACCGCGTCGGAAATTTGACTGATGGTTTCCGCCTTGGTCCCGTTGCGCATAATATGATCCAAAACCGCATATTGCGGATAGGTCACGTCATGCGAACGCAGCAATTGCGCCAAGCGCGTATTGTAACTTTGCGTCATGCGCCCCAGTTCACTGGAAAGTTGCATCGCCATCGAAATTTGCATTCTGGCGTTCATGGTGAACCCTTGTTTGATCAGAACCTTGATCAAACACAGGAAAAGACGTGCTAAATTAGCTGGCGCGGCGTTCCTCAAAGCTGAGCGCAATAAAGCTTGGCATGTGATCTCCCATGCCGACAACCGTATTGTCATTCCCGCGCCGATCGCGGCGGCGTCGGTTTTGCTGAGCGGGCTTTTCGCTTGGGTCGGGCTTTGGCTCGCTTGTTTGCACGGGTTCAGATGGCTTTTCGCGTGCGGGTTTTTTCTTGGGTGCCCATTCTTCCAAAAGGGCCGCAGGAATATCCAGACGCGTGATTTCCTTTTGGATCAATGCCTCGACTGCGGCGAATGCTTTTTCGTCACGTTTTGCGCAGATCATGAATGCGCTGCCTGAACGGCCCGCGCGGCCAGTACGGCCAATGCGGTGCACGTAATCTTCGGCGTGACCAGGTACGTCAAAGTTGAACACGTGGCTGACCGACGGAATATCCAAACCCCGTGCGGCCACATCCGATGCGACAAGGAATTTCAAACGTCCTTCGCGGTAATCATCCAGGGTTTTCATGCGCTGCGCCTGATCCAAGTCCCCATGAATTGGCGCCGCCTGATAGCCGTATTTATTCAGCGACTTTGCACAGATATCCACATCGGTTTTGCGATTACAAAAGATGATTGCATTGGTCAGTGCGTCGCCCTCCTGATCAATCATGGCGCGCAACAACTGGCGTTTTTGTGACCCTTCACGATCCTTGCGGGTGCCTTTGAACATCACAACACTTTGTGAAATGTTTTCGGACGCGGTGGCCTGACGGGCCACTTCGATGCGTTCGGGGGCCGATAGGAAAGTATTTGTGATCCGCTCAATTTCTGGCGCCATTGTGGCTGAGAAAAACAGCGTTTGACGTGTGAACGGTGTCAGGCCAAAGATGCGTTCGATATCGGGAATAAATCCCATATCCAGCATACGGTCTGCCTCATCAACCACCATGACTTGCACGCCAGTCAGCAACAGTTTCCCACGTTCAAAATGATCAAGAAGTCGACCAGGTGTCGCGATCAAAACATCAACACCTTTGTCGATTAACGCATCCTGATCTTTAAAGCTGACCCCACCAATCAACAGCGCCTTGGTCAGTTTCAAATGTTTGGAATAGGTGTCAAAGTTTTCGGCAACTTGGGCCGCCAATTCACGGGTTGGGCACAATACCAACGACCGCGGCATGCGTGCACGGGCACGTCCACGCGCCAGCATGTGGATCATTGGCAATGTAAAGCTTGCGGTTTTCCCGGTACCCGTTTGGGCGATGCCCAAAACATCCTTACCCTTTAGTGCGGCGGGAATCGCGCCTGTTTGGATTGGGGTCGGGGTTTCATATCCAGCCTCAGTGATGGCCTTCAAAATCTTTGGATTTAGCTCCAAATCAGCAAATGTGGTCATGTGTATCCGTTTGTTACGGACACTTCTTGGCCCGCACGTCTGATCGTCATTGCGCGGCCTACCTCATACAGGGCGCGCTTGGTGTGTCGCTTCTACGCTAAAACCTATCCCCACGTCAATGCGTGCGGCATTTGGCCCGTATCAAATTGAAAACTGTGAAAAATACTGTGCACGTTTGGCGTCAAAGTTAAAGTCATACAAAAGATAAAGGTCATATTGGTCTAACCGTGCAAACAAATCGGGTGTGGCAACGCATAATTCGCGGTGCAGCCTCTTCAGGCCAGCGACACCTTCGCTCTGTTCCAGCTCTTCTAGAATGTCGTGCAGGCTTTTGCGCTTAGTTTCATAGGTTTTTCCGCCTGATATCACCTTGCGATAGGACCCAGCTGCGCGGCGTTATTGGTATTTTTGATAAAATTTGTCCTATGCATCGGTATGATAATACGCCAAGTCCAAATGGGCCAATGTTTTTATTTTTGTGTTATTATGCGTGGGTTAGTCACAAAAATGGCTGCGCGGCGCCATCAGTTCGAGCACGATGCGGAAAAAGGATTTTCCAACCTGACGGCTTAGAAATCCGCCCGAAACCTTGGCTCCAAATTCAGGATAGGCCCACATGCTGATTTGACGGCGACGGGCAAAGGGTGCGGCCAAACGCTTAAACTGATCAGGGCCTGTGTAATCAGGATCGTCAGGCACCAAATATTCAACGGGTAGGGCGCGCGCACATAACATCATCGTCCAAACGTGCCAAACGCATGCCCACATTTGCGTGACTTGGGGCATGCAAAAATTCGTCATTATCAAAATGGCCGAGCCAGGCGATATCATCACGGCGGGCAAATTCGATCGCGGTTTTTATGTTTTCAATTTGGCGCCGTTCAACGGTTTGGGGACGACGAACGCTTGCCTGCTTATAATTCGGCGCGGTGTTTGTGACATGTATATTAGGGTGATTTTCCAGATGCCCCTGTGCCTCTGGATCTGGGAAGTCCAAAAACAGATAGAGATGCGTCGCCCGAAGGCTTAGGTAATGTGCCGCGAAACTCAAAATGTCTTTGGTCGGCGCTTTTATTGTGGACATGACGGCCCATCGATGCGGTTCCAAAGACATTGTTACACTTACACCATCATTTCCTTTGTCGCAGTCAGATTAACATCTGGATAATCCCGTTCAACCCGATCAATGTCCCACTGCAGCCGCGTTAGAAACACCATATCGCCATCGTGGTCTGTTGCGATATGCTGTTTGTTTGCGGCGGAAAATTTATCTTGGGCCTGTTTGTCACCCTGCACCCAACGGGCCGAGGTAAATTGGGATTGTTCGAAACGTACGGGTAGGCCGTATTCCAATTCAATGCGACTTGCTAATACTTCAAACTGCAATGCGCCGACAACCCCAACAATAAAGCCTGATCCAAAAGTTGGTTTGAACACTTTTGCGGCACCTTCTTCGGCAAATTGCATCAATGCTTTTTCCAGATGCTTGGCCTTCATAGGGTCACCCGCGCGGCAGGCTTGCAAAAGCTCAGGTGCGAATGAGGGGATACCCGTCACACGGATCTGTTCCCCTTCGGTCAGGGTGTCGCCGATGCGCAATTGTCCGTGGTTTGGAATGCCAATGATATCACCTGCCCATGCCTCTTCAGCCAATTCACGATCTGCGGCAAGGAACAGAACAGGGTTTGACACCGCCATCGGTTTTTTACTGCGCACATGCAGCAGTTTCATGCCCCGCTTGAAATGTCCCGATGCCAGTCGGACAAAAGCCACACGGTCGCGGTGCTTTGGGTCCATATTGGCCTGCACCTTAAAGACAAAGCCAGACACTTTGGGTTCTTCTGGGGCGACTTGACGGGGTTCGGCGGATTGGATTTGCGGCTCTGGTCCGTATTTTCCGATGCCATCCATCAGTTCTTTGACGCCAAAGGAATTGATGGCCGATCCAAACCAAATGGGGGTCATGTGCCCTTCTAGCACCGCTTGTGGGTCTAGGGCTGGCAGCAGTTCGCGCGCCATTTCAACCTCTTCTAGGAATTTTTCCAAAAGATGTGCTGGCACATGCTCTTTCAGTTTGGGGTCGTCCAATCCGTTAATTTCGATGCTTTCCGCAACGCGGTTTCTGTCCGCGCGGTCCATCAATTCCAACCGATCATTCAACAGATCGTAACAGCCCAAAAATTCGCTGCCCACCCCGATTGGCCAACTGGCAGGTGTCACATCAATCGCAAGATTTTCTTGGATTTCATCTATGATTTCAAATGTATCGCGGCTTTCGCGATCCATTTTGTTGCAAAAGGTCAAAATTGGCAAATCGCGCAGGCGGCAGACCTCGAACAGTTTGCGGGTCTGACTTTCGACGCCCTTTGCGCCGTCAACCACCATCACAGCCGCATCCACAGCCGTCAGTGTGCGATAGGTGTCTTCGGAAAAATCGCTGTGGCCTGGGGTATCCACAAGGTTGAAACGGAAATCATGATATTCAAAGGACATGGCAGATGCGCTTACCGAAATTCCGCGGTCCTTTTCCATCTGCATGAAATCTGAACGCGTCCGCCGCGCTTCACCCTTGGCACGCACTTGGCCCGCCATTTGAATCGCGCCACCAAACAACAGAAACTTTTCCGTCAATGTGGTTTTGCCCGCATCTGGGTGCGAAATAATCGCAAATGTGCGGCGGCGGCCAATTTCAGGCGGTAGGTCGGGGCGATTTGAGGCGATTTGTGTCATGACTTGCCTATATTGCGCGCGTTTGCACTTGGCAACTCTTGGGCGTTCAGAATGCGTGGAAAAACGAATTTTACCCGCGCGAGGCTTGATGGAGCAGGTTCACCGCATTGGTTGAACGCAGTTTGTCTTCGTCAACTTCCAAAACATCTTGATAGCTGGATTTATGCAGGCTGACGCCGCGCTTCGCCTCATCAGGCAGGACACTTTCTGCGCGTTGATCAAACAACAGGCTTTCTGCGGCGATACCTTCGGCATAGATGATTTGATGTTCGTCAAACAGCAACTGGTAGTATTCGACAAATCCATCATTCAGGCGATTGATGTCTTTGCCATTCACCAAATGTTTGGCCCACACCAATGTTTCGGCGCGTCCTGTGCCCAATTTATCCTGTCGTTGATAGACAAACAGACGGAATTATGGGCTAACAACCAAATTATGCATATTGTTCAATGCGCCCGCTTTGATCACGACAGGTGCAAAATCACCTGTGGCATGCATGGTGGATTGCCCGATCCAGCGAATTTCTTGGACGCCTTTGTCGCGTGTGAAGATTTTTTCACCGACTTCTAATTCTTCAATCGGTTTCAATGCACCCGAGGACACGTGATACGCGTGCCCCTTACAAATGAAAGGCACGTGATTTTGGCAAAACGTTCTTCTGCATTTTCGCGATCGATACCAACCAAGGTGTATTCAACCCCTTAAACCATCGGGGAAAAGGGCATGACATAGCTATTTTCAATGCTGTCGTGCTCATACACCTCGACAATCAACAACGCCTCAACTGTATCTGTGTTTTGGGTCATCAGGGTGACGTAACTATCCAAAAACAGGGCGTTGCCTTCGGTACCTGTATCCCCATTCGTTCCAACGTGCAGGCTATCATCGCTTAGGACCACAGGCAGGATGCGGCGTGGCGACACTTTTTCAGGGTATTGACATCATCCAACATCAATTCATCGGCAAAAGACATGTTATCGCTCAAGTTCGCGCCATGGACCACCTTAAAGCTGTCAACCTGATACACAGGGATTGATTGCATGTCGTCTTCGCTCAGCAGCTTCCTTTGCTGGGGTTGCCAGCATGTCAGCGGACTGTTGATGTTTGCATTCTGCATTGATCTTACTCTTTTATTCGCCCGTAATCCAATTAAGTTGCAAAATTTGTCACAAACTGGACTCATTGTCTTTGATTTTGAGGCACTGTTAAAAAGGCAAACGCGTCAAAGTAGAAAAATCTTAGTTTAAATTGAGAGGATGAGAGAGATGAATCTGGGTATTGCAGGTAAAAAGGCACTGGTTTGTGCATCCTCTAAGGGGTTGGGCAAAGGCTGTGCCTTGGCCTTGGCAGAGGCAGGTGTTGATTTGGTACTGAATGCAAGGGGCGCAGAGGCGTTGGAGAAAACGGCCGAGGAGATTCGCAGCCGTTTTCAGGTAAACGTCACCGCAGTTGCCGCCGATATCACGACCGACGAAGGCCGCGCCAACGTTTTGGATGTGGCGGGTCACATTGATATTTTGGTGACAAACGCGGGCGGTCCACCTCCGGGAATGTGGAGCGATTGGGAACGTGACGATTTCATCGCGGCCATTGATGCAAACATGCTAACGCCCATCACGCTCATTAAATCAGTATTGCCGGGAATGATGGATCAGGGTTGGGGTCGCATTGTGAACATCACATCGCAATCCGTGCGCGCGCCGATCCCGCAGTTGGGATTATCAAATTCCGCGCGTGCGGGCCTGACTGGGTATGTTGCAGGTACATCGCGTCAGGTGGCGCCCCATGGTGTGACGATCAACAATCTATTGCCGGGCATCCACGCGACAGATCGCGCAATTTCTCTGGATGGTAAGGTGGCTGCCGATACAGGCATTACAATGGACGAGGCCAAATCCGCGCGTGAGGCGACGATCCCCGCACGCAGATACGGCACGTTGGAAGACTTCGGTGCGACCTGTGCGTTCATGTGTTCACAGCATGCGGGTTTCATGGTTGGTCAAAACGTCCTGTTGGATGGCGGTGCCACGAATATGACCATGTAATTTAACTAACTATATTTTGCATTGAACAATCCCCGCCCAAGTTTGGCGGGGATTGTCATTCATCAAATGTGTTGCGGCGATGGTTGCGCAGATCATGGGATACTGATATCCACATTCTAATCCTGATAAGTTTTATCGGAAAAAGGCGGTAGGCAGTGCAATCGGTACCCAGATTAGAGATTAAAAATCTGACGCGTCGTTTTGGCGACACGGATGTGGTGCGTGATGTATCGCTGTCCGTGATGCCAGGGCAGGTGACCTGTTTGTTGGGGCCGTCGGGTTGTGGAAAATCCACAACGCTGCGGATGATCGCAGGGATCGATCAACAAAACAGTGGTGAAATCTGGGTGGATGGGAAACCAATTTGCGACACCTATACCTCTGTCCCGCCAGAAGAGCGATCCATCGGGTTGATGTTTCAGGATTTCGCCCTTTTCCCCCATTTATCTGTCGCGGAAAACGTAGCCTTTGGCCTCCGTGGATCAAAGGCGCAGAAACGTGCCCGTGTGGTTGAATTGCTGGAAAAAGTTGGTCTGGCACATATGATCGACGAATTTCCCCACACCCTGTCTGGCGGTGAACAACAGCGCGTGGCACTTGCCCGTGCATTAGCGCCGCGACCCAGAATTATGTTAATGGATGAACCTTTTTCGGGGCTGGACAATCGGTTGCGTGATGACATCCGTGATGAAACTCTAGCCCTGCTTAAGGCCGAGGACACCGCCGTTGTTCTGGTCACCCATGAACCGGATGAGGCGATGCGCATGGCTGATGAAATCGCACTGATGCGCGCAGGGCAAATCGTGCAACGCGGCGCGCCCTATAATATCTATAACGCGCCCGTTGATAAACGTGCCGTTGCCTTTTTCTCGGACATAAATGAAGTGCGCGCCACCATCCAAGGATCGCTTGCCGATACAGCCTTTGGTCAATTTTTGGCGCCTGGGATCAAGGATGGTTCACAAGTGGATATTGTGTTTCGTCCACAGCATGTGCGTATTGATTTCGACAGGGCAGGGCGCGGTCCAAATCCAACAGCCAGCCAAGGTGTCGCTGCACGTGCCCTTGTGGAGCGCGCGCGTTTTTTGGGCAGTTATAGCCTGATTGAATTTCGCCTTGAAACGGATGGCGCGCGGATAATAGCCACCGTGCCTAGCGTATTTTTGCCGAAAGCGGGACAGGCGATGTGGTTGACGGTTCCGCGCGACAGATGCTTTGTTTTTGAAGCAGGATAGCCGGTTTCCAAAGCGCTTTTTCACAATCCTTGGGTAAAACTGTCGCGCCCTGCGCAATATTTTTAAAATTTTCTTTCCGTTTGGGAAATTATCGACTTTAATCCGCCCAAATTAATGAATAGATGTGGGACGTTCAAAGGACGCGGCCCAGGTCGCGAACACGAGGAGAAAGACATGCTAAATAACATTGGTTTGCCGGGCATCCTGCTGATTGCAGTTGTTGTATTGGTTCTATTTGGTCGCGGTAAGATCAGTGGCTTGATGGGCGAAGTTGGCAAAGGCATCACAAGCTTCAAACGTGGCATCAAAGAAGGCGAAGAAAGCGCAGCAGAAGAAGCCGCTGAACTTGCCAAAGACGTCACGCCAGAGACAGAAAAAGACAAGGTATAATCCATGTTTGATCTGGGTTGGACCGAGCTGCTGGTCATTGGGATCGTGGCGCTTATCGTAGTGGGTCCCAAAGATTTGCCAGTCCTGTTTAAAAAGGGCGGGGAATTTGTTGGGCGACTCAAAGGTATGGCGCGCGAATTCAGCAGTGCGATGAATGAAGCCGCAGATGATGCAGGCGTCAGCGACATCAACAAAACGTTGAAGGCCGCAACCAACCCCATGCAAACGGGCTTTGATAGCGTCAAAGACGCGGCATCAGAGTTTACAAAATGGACCCCTGAGAGTGAAACAGGGAAATTGGCGGCAGAGCGCGCCGAAGCGGCCAAGAAAATCCATGAGGCCACGGCCAAGCGTGCACAGGAAAAACGTGACGCTGAAACAGCCGCAGTCGCCTTTGCCGAGACTGCCCAAGCCAAGCCAATCCCCGCGGCGTCCGAACCCGTGGCAGAGGCACCAAAACCTGCCAAGGATAGTGGCTAAGGATAGTGAATGAGCACTGACGACCTAGATTCCAAAACCGCACCGCTGATCGAACACCTTGCTGAATTGCGTCAACGGTTGATCTATTCTGTGTCCGCGTTCATCGTAGGGATGATTATCTGTTTCACAGTGTGGAACCCGATTTTCAATTTCTTGACCGAACCGCTGTGTTCTGCGATGACGGCGCGTGGGCATTCGGATTGCGGTTTGATTTTGATTAAACTGCAAGAGGGTTTCTTTGTTGCGGTTTCAATCTCGCTTCTGGGCGGTTTGATCCTTGCTTTTCCTTACATCGCGTTTCAAATGTGGCGCTTTGTGGCACCGGGTCTTTACAAAACAGAAAAGAACGCCTTTTTGCCGTTCATGATCGCCTCGCCCTTTATGTTCATGTTGGGCGCATCCTTTGCGTATTATGTTGTGACTCCGCTTGCCTTCGACTTTTTCCTTGGGTTCCAACAGGCGGGCACCGATTTGTCCCAAGACACTGATGGCAATGCAATCGCGGGGATCGCATTCCAAGGTTCGGCCCAAGAATACCTAAGCCTGACAATCAAATTCATTGTTGCTTTTGGCATGTGTTTCCAACTGCCTGTTTTGCTGACCCTTATGGGCAAGGCGGGCTTGGTCAGCGCCGAAGGGTTGGGAAATGTGCGTAAATACGCAATTGTCGGCATTTTGGTTCTTGCGGCGATTGTCACACCGCCTGATGTCATTACTCAGGTTATTTTGTTTGTTGTTGTTTACGGGCTTTATGAAATCTCGATTTTCCTTGTGCGTCGGGTCGAAGCAAAGCGTGAAGAACAGTTGCGCGCCGATGGATATTTTGACGACGAAGAAGAGTTTGACGACCCGTTGATGAAAGAATTCGACGACGAAGAAGACGACGAAGAAGACGACGAAAAAGCAACCAAATAGTTCAAGAACACGACAGGTAGGCCCATGAATGAAGTTGATGTAAAACGCATCGCGGATGCATTGGAGCGTATGTCACCCGCACCTGCTGCGGCCCCTGATTTTGACGCGGCGGATGCCTTTGTTTGGCATGTTGACCCAGATCGTTTGGCCCCTGTGCCCAGTGTTTCGTGCGTTGATTTGTCTCTTTTGGTCGGTGTGGACCGGTCACGCGATACGTTGATGCAAAACACCTTGCAGTTTGCCAAAGGATATTCGGCCAACAACGCCCTGTTGTGGGGCGCGCGGGGTATGGGTAAATCGTCCTTGGTCAAGGCGATCCACGGCGCGATGAATGCGCAAGGGCACCCATTGAAAATCGTGGAACTTCAGCGCGAAGACCTGCCAACCGTTGGACGCCTGTTGAACCATCTTCGCAATAGCGACCATCGCTTTGTGTTGTTCTGTGATGATCTCAGCTTTTCGCATGATGATGAACATTACAAATCGCTGAAGGCGGTTTTGGATGGCGGGATCGAGGGGCGGCCGGATAACGTTATTCTTTATGCCACATCCAATCGCCGTCATTTGATGCCGCGCGATATGATCGAAAACGAACGAAGCAGCGCGATCAACCCATCAGAGGCCGTTGAAGAAAAGGTATCTCTGTCAGATCGCTTTGGCCTATGGCTGGGCTTCCATCCCTGTTCACAAGATGATTATTTCGACATGATCTTCGGCTATTGCAAAGCCCACGGTGTGGTTGAGGACGAAGATGTCATCTGTGCCGAGGCCATTGAATGGACCCGTACGCGTGGGTCCCGTTCGGGGCGGGTTGCATGGCAGTATTTCGTTGACCTTGCGGGTCGCAAAGGCGTGCGTTTGTCCTGATCAAACGAAAATGGCCGCTGCGATGAGACAGCGGCCAATCTAATTTTCAAATCACAGGGGGTTAGTTCAGGTAATCCATCGGATCGACACTGTCTAATCCTTTGCGTACCTCAAAATGGACGTAGGGTGGGTTTCCTGATGGAACCTTGGCAATACCCTGACCGCGCAATAGATTATCGCCTTTTGCAATCATAATATCGGATAGATTTGCATAGACGGTCAGCAGGTTATCTGCGTGTTTCACAACAACGATTGGCACCTGATTAACGTCCATTGTGACGGCTGCAACGACCCCATCCATGGCGGCAACAACGGTTGTGCCTGCGGGCGACGAAATGTCGAGGCCATCGGTTTTGCCTTTGGCATATTCGCGAATGATTTTACCCTTAACAGGATATCCCATGCGTCCACCGCTGGGGGCTGCAACGGTTTCGGGTTTGGGTTCTGGTTTTACAACAACCTCTGGCTCTGGATCGGGCAGCGGGGTTGTTGAACTGGGTGGCGGTGGCGTTGAACTCCCTGCACCAGGGGGAGTGGTTGGGGGAACAGGAGCCGCCGTTTCCGCAGGCAGTGGGATCAACAAATATTGCCCCTCGCGGACGGTTAGATTGCCATCCAAATTGTTCCATTCGGCCAAAGCGCTGACCGTTACATTATATAGACGAGAAATGGTAAAGGCGGTTTCCCCGCGCACGACCTTGTGACGGATGGGTTCGATGCCGTCACTGTTTGGTGCGCTTTTCGCAGGTTCATTGCTTTTCGCATTTTCAATCGCGGTATTGGCCAGCTCGGTCACATCAATGGGTGTGTCCTCGGCTGTCGCAACGGGCGCATCCTCCAGTTTTTGGGGAAGCGCAACAATCGTCCCGGGGGCAAGCGCTTCATCCACTTGCAGTCCATTATAGCGTGCGATTGGATCCGCCGCCGTATTCAGGCGCGCGGCGATTTTGCCAACTGTGTCCCCGTCCAGTGCTTCTACCACTTGATAGGTGGGATAAGAGATCACGCCACGTTCATCTGCGACAGGTTTCGCACGCGATGCGTTTTGCGCAGCCTCGCTCGTGTCATATTGCCCGCCGCGCAAGTCAATGTCGAAATCATCCATGTTGCCACATGCACTGACGCCCAGAAATAGCGCAGCGTACAGGGGCCACGTAATCGGTTTTAGGGTCTTAATGCTCATCTTTTACGGTTCCCCATAAATATGGTTAATCTGCCTCGGTTTTTATTCTTTGTCTCTATATTAGCTATCTTTTCCTATTCCCTCAACCAGCGGGACAAAACGAACGGATCTTAGGTCATCATAATCAAAGCCTGTTTCGGTTCGTGTCACCTGTATAAGGCTTTGAACTGTGTCGGATTGGCCAACGGGGACAATCATAATACCACCTGGTTTTAGCTGTGATAACAAGGTTCCGGGCGGATCTTCTGCGGCGGCGGTGACGATGATGCGGTCAAACGGGGCCTGATCGGGTAACCCATGTGATCCATCCGCAAGGATCGGCGTGATATTGCTCAGGTCTAGCTCTTGGAACAGGCGCGTGGCCTCGCGCACCAATGGGCGATGACGTTCCACCGTATAAACACGGCGTGCCAATTGGCTTAGGATGGCGGCCTGATAGCCCGATCCCGTGCCCACCTCTAAAACCTTATCGCGCGGACCAACTTTTAACGCTTGGGTCATCAATCCCACGACAGAAGGTTGTGAAATCGTTTGGCCACATGCGATGGGCAGCGGCGTGTCCTCATAGGCGCGTGCGGAAAAGACGCCCGATACAAAGGGACTCCGATCAATGCGTTCCATTGCGGTCAATACGCGGCTGTCTGTCACCCCCTTGGATCGCAGGGCAAACAGGAATTGCATCTTTTGTTCGGGATCAAGATCCATTGGGACTTACGATTTTTCTAAAATGTCATAGGCTGTCAAATCGGCACGCATTGGGGTGATTGAGATATATCCGTCCAGATTGACACCCGCATCAGACGTGTCACCAACGGCCACGTGCTGATCACCGCCTTTTACATACAAAAACTCGCGGTTGTTTGGCGCCGTTTGCATGACGGCTGAAAACTGGCTGCCTTGGCGGCGGCCTTGGGCCGCAAATTTGTGTCCCTTAACATCGGTGGCAGGGACAGGGGGGAAGTTAATATTGTAGAAAATATGATAATCCGATGGATTGTCATATTCACGTGCAATCAAGTCGCGCAAAGTATTGGAGCCATGGACATGGCTCGCTTCAAATGGGTCCGCCGCGCCATAGTTTTTGGGGCCCAAATATTGGGATAGGGCAAAGGATTTGATACCCTGCAATGCGCCTTCAAGTGCTGCGCCAATCGTCCCAGAATATAGGACATTTTCGGCAGAGTTGTTGCCGCGGTTCACTCCCGACAGGATCACATCAGGACGCTCAGGCATAATGTGATAAAGCCCCGCCAAAACGCAATCAGCAGGATAGCCTTCAACTGAATAGCGACGTTCGGAAATTTTGTTGATCAACATGGGCGATGTGTAGCTGATGCAATGGGCAACGCCAGAACGCTCTTGAGTTGGGGCGATGACCCAAACCTCACCCGTATCGCCCGCCAATTCATACGCGATCTGTTCCAGTGCTTTCAGCCCGGGTGCATTAATTCCATCGTCATTCGTGATTAAAATGCGCATCAGTTGCCCTCAAAATATCTGCTCTGCCCATAGGACATAGAGGAGCAGACAGGTTCGGGCAAGTCTTTGCTGAGATCGTTGCCTAGTTGGCGAGGTACTCTTGCAATAGTGTGGTTGCAACTGCACTTGGCGCGCTTAAGCCGCTGCGATCTTCCCCCGGGAAAAAGCGGGCACGCGTGGCGGTTGGCATGGCAGGGGGGGTTACGATTTTCACCACAGGCCCCGTGTTTTCACATTCTTTCGCCAAGCTTTGCGCCAATGCAATTTGTGCTGATTTTGATGCACCATATGCGCCGAAAAACTTTTCCCCTGCATGCGTATCATCAAAGAACATGGCCCAACCATTTGACCCCAGCAAAGGTGTCACATAGGGGATCAAAATACCTGTGGTTTTTACGTTCAGTTGAATGGATTTTTCCCAGTCTTTTTCGTCCATTGTTGCCGCAGGTCCGATTGGGGCCGCGTGCACTGCCGTATGCGCCCAAAAATCAACTTTGCCCCAGCGATCAAAAATGGAGCGGCACAAATGCGCCATTGCATCGGCGTTATTGACGTCCATTGGTGCCAATGTGGCCTGTCCGCCTTTGGCCTTGATCCGATCATCAAGCTCCTCAAGCGCGCCAGTTGTGCGTGCAACAGCAATTACGTGATGAGAGGGTGCAAGCGCTTCTGCCAAAGCAGCGCCAAGACCGCGCGAAGCGCCAGTGATAAGTGCAATTTTTTGATCCATAGCAGCGCGTTTGCAAGAAAAGCGTTTTGATGTCAACCTGTCTGATCAGAGAGGCCCGTGTGTCCATATTCCTCAAGCATTGTGATCAGCATTTCGAAACTCATGCCATCAAGTTGTAAACCATAAAGAGCATCTTCTTCTAATGCGGCGTATGTGATGGGACGCTTTAACCCATCGTGTGGTTGAATGCAACAGGCGTGCGATCCGTGATAGCCTGGGATAATGTTTGCAATCCATCCAATTTGCATGTCCATCGCCCTCTGTTCGCCGCTGGGATAAGTTTCGTAAAATTGATCAAAGCTGGGTTTATCCAGATGCACCCAGATACCCAATATCAGGCAGCTTTCAATATCGTGAAAGGGCTATAACATAACTGTGCGGACAAAATGGCGGTCCTGAATGCGACAGAAATCATGGGTCAGGATATCATCCGTCGCTGTGTGGAACGCGTCATTATCTTGGGATGTGTTGTCGCCGTACCATTCCTCCGGCGCAGAATAGGCCAAGGACAAAAGATCACGCAGCGGTGTGTTGAAGCATGGGCAATTGTGTTCCCCCGTCAACAGGTCAATCCAACGCATATCTGGTTCAGGCGTTTCCGAAAACGCAGGCGCGGGATCGTTGGGTTTTTGGGTGAATTTATTTAAAAGTGTCACTCAGCGGCCTTAACCGCAAATCCCTTTTCAATCATATCTGATGGTGCCACGGGGTATTCCCCCGAAAAGCAGGCATCACAATATTGAGGACAAGATGCATTGCGCCCATTTTGTTCCCCGACTGCCCGATAAAGGCCATCCAAGGAAATGAATTTCAGGCTATCAACAGCCAGATGGTCGCGCATCTCTTCTTCGGACATCGTGGCCGCCAGCAATTTTTCGCGCTGCGGTGTGTCCACACCATAAAAACAGGGCCATGCAGTTGGGGGCGAGGCAATACGGAAATGCACCTCGGCTGCACCTGCATCCAGGATCATCTCTTTGATCTTGCGTGATGTTGTTCCTCGAACCACAGAGTCATCCACCAAAATGATACGCTTTCCTTTAACCAACGCACGATTGACGTTAAGTTTTAGGCGCACACCCATGTTTCGGATTTGCTCGGTGGGTTCAATAAACGTGCGTCCCATGTATTGGTTGCGGATGATCCCCATGGCAAAGGGAATGCCAGATTCTTGTGAAAACCCAATTGCGGCGGGTGTTCCACTGTCTGGGACGGCACAGACCAAGTCGGCCTCAACGGGGCTCTCCTTGGCCAATTCAACGCCGATTTGACGACGGGTTTCATAAACCGAACGCCCGCCAATGATGCTGTCGGGGCGTGAAAAATAGACGTGTTCAAAAATGCAGAAACGTGGGTCTTGTTTGCGGAATGGGAAATTGCTGTCGATCCCTTTGTCGGTGATCACCACCATTTCACCGGGTTCAACCTCGCGTACGAATTCCGCACCAATGATGTCCAAGGCGCATGTTTCCGAACTGAGTGCATAGCCATCGCCAACTTTGCCAATAACAAGCGGGCGCACACCCAATGGATCGCGTACTCCGATCAATTTGGTGCGGGTCATTGCAACAACGGAAAAAGCACCTTCGACACGGCGCAGGGCGTCTTCCATGCGCTCGGGGATGTTGCGCTGAAGCGAGCGTGCCATCAGATGGATGATACATTCACTGTCAGATGAGCTTTGGAAAATTGAACCACGCTCAATCAATTCACGGCGCAATGCATCCGCATTTGTCAGGTTCCCGTTATGCGCAAGCGCGGCACCGCCCATGGCAAATTCGCCAAAAAAGGGTTGCACATCGCGGATTGCGGCGGCCTTGGACCCAGCTGTGGAATAGCGCACATGACCGATTGAAAGTTCCCCAGGCAGGGTTTGCATCAGGGATTGGGATGTAAAGTTATCGCGCACATATCCAAAACGTCGGGCCGAATTGAACCCTGCATCTGGGTCATACGCCACAATACCACCGGCCTCTTGTCCGCGATGCTGCAGCGCGTGCAGTCCAAGCGCCACAAAGTTTGCAGCGTCGGCAACACCGATCACCCCAAACACACCACATTCTTCTTTCAGTTTGTCGTCATCAAACGGGTGAGCGGGGGGCATTTGCTTGCAAGACAAGTCAGGAAACTCCGATTCCATTTCGTGGGTGGCCCCTACATACTGGTATTGGGGGAAAGTGTCACGAAACTATAACAATTAAATCTGGGTCATGCGGATAGTTGGATAGTTGCGTGCCCGCCAACGTTTTATTCACCGTTGCAGACAGAGACCAATTCTTCGTATTGCACTGTAACCCAGCCAAGGGCGCGTTCGGGATTGTGGGCCTCGATCTGGGCGGCCATATCACCAAACACCTTGGCTGATCGGCTTTCATCAATCATCGGTAGGCTTTGTGAACTCAGGACCGCGCTGTAGGCGAAAAAGGCAATCGCGATAAGGGCGATGCCGCGCAACACACCAAAGATAAAGCCCAAGACCTGATCCACCTTACCCAAGACAGATTTGTTAATCAGGGACGACAGAAGGGGCGTAAAGAACGAAACGATCATAAGGGTGATCGCAAATACCGCGGCAAAAGAGGCGATGATGGATAATTCGCAGCTATCGGCAAGGATCGGGCCGATCATCGGGATTTCTTCGATCAAGGGCATCACATTTGGTGCAAAGACAAAGGCCACGATTGCGGCGGCAACCCATCCTGCGATGGCCATGGCCTCGCGTACCATACCGCGTGAATATGCCAGCAATGAGGAGAGCACGATAATCACGGTCACCACTGCGTCGACTACGTTAAATCCTTCCATGGCCGCTTGCCCTTTTCTTCAGCCTAAGTCGTGCCGAAAGTTTCGACAACGAATGACGCAATATCCGACATTTGCGCCATGTCAATTCCACTTACTTGTGCCTGTTTCCCACCAACAGGTCCGATAGCCCGTGTGAAACCAAGTTTTTGCGCTTCTTTCAACCTATTTTCTGTCTGTGCGACCGCACGAAGCGCTCCTGATAAGCTGAGTTCCCCAAAAACCACACAATTTTCCGACAATGGCGTGTTTTCGCGCGCCGACAGCAGGGCCGCGGCAACGGCCAGATCGGCGGCAGGTTCATTAACGCGCATGCCACCTGCCACGTTTAGGTACACATCCAACCCCGAAAACGCGATGCCCGCCCGTGCCTCAAGAACTGCAAGGATCATTGATAGACGTCCGCTGTCCCATCCCACAACGGTGCGTCGTGGTTGGCTAAGGTGGCTGGGCGCAACCAGCGCCTGAAATTCGACCAACACGGGCCGCGTCCCTTCGATCCCTGCAAATACGGCGGCACCTGTTACGGTGTTTTCGCGATCTGTTAGGAACAGGGCAGAGGGGTTTTTGACCTCTTCCAAACCGTGGCCAGACATTTCAAAAACGCCAATTTCATCCGACGCTCCAAAACGATTTTTTACCGCGCGTAGAATGCGGAATTGATGGCCGCGTTCGCCCTCGAAATATAAAACCGTGTCCACCATGTGTTCAACAACACGGGGGCCTGCAATCTGACCCTCTTTCGTCACATGACCGACCAAGATGACAGAGGCACCTTTGCGTTTTGCAAATGTGGTCAGTTCATGGGCAGCAGAGCGCACTTGGGACACACTGCCAGGCGCACTTTCGACCGTATCGGCCCACATGGTTTGGATTGAATCGATGATCACCAGATCGGGTTTTTCCGTTTCCATCGTCGTCAAAATATTACGCAGGTTCGTATCCGCACCCAGTTGCACATTCGCAGATCCCAAACCCAACCGCTGGGCGCGCATGCGCACCTGTGCGCTGGCCTCTTCACCCGAGATATAAAGAACCTTTAATCCTGCTTCTGAAAATCGTGCGGCTGCCTGCAAGAGAAGGGTTGATTTCCCAATCCCCGGATCGCCACCCACCAAAATCGCAGAGGCAGGCACTAAACCACCGCCCAAAACGCGGTCAAGCTCATCAATCCCAGAATGGGTGCGGGGCAAGGGGGCCTCTTGGCTGGCTAAATCCGTCAGCTTGATGGCATTTCCCTTCATCCCGCCGATTGATCCCTTTTTCGGACCAACGGACAGACCACCGTCTTCGACAATTGTGTTCCATTCCCCGCAGGCCTCGCAGCGGCCAGACCATTTTGTCGTGACATTGCCGCAAGCAGAACAGGAATAAGAGGTGGTTGATTTTGCCATGGTTCAACTTCTGCCAGAAGGGGAAGAGCGTGACAAGGCAGAAGAGGACATCACCGACACCAAGAGTGAGAGCAGCACGCAAAATGTGAACAGGTATAACCCCCATTCCGTTTCAACGCGGCCCACACCAATGCCCTTGGCCGCAGTAATATAAAACGCAATCAAAAATACATCCGCCATAGCAAAGCGTGACAGCGCGGCCAAGGCATGCGTCCATGATTTGGCGGCCACCCCGAAATCAATCGCGGCCTTACACAGCGTTTTTCCCATGGGCAGAAGAACCGCGAACAATAAAACGATCAGTGACAAAAACGGATCATCCTGCCAAAGCGTTAAAATGCCGCTGATGATTGTGATCTTGGACATTCCAAACAGGGGCAACAGCCCTGCGCTCATCAACGGAGAAAACCAAGAAATTGGATAAAGGATCAACAGTGTCAGGTTGGCGTATTTCACAACGTGCTGACCCATAAACCCGAGAGCCCCAAGATCAAAACCATGTGCACCCCGTCAATAACCATCACCCGCCCGTGTTTTTGCATCATCGTGTTTAAAAAAACAAAGGATGTCAGAAATGGGGTGAACATACCGTCCCATGTCCGTATCAAAAATTGTGCAATGCCGGACCATGGTTGTTGATAAATTTGGAAATAGGGGATGACGAAATGTGCGGCGATCCCCGCAGCACAAATTCCGATAGTGATGAATGACAAATAACGTGATGCACCTGTGTGTAGGGCGGCCTTGATCCCCGCAAGGAGCAACAGCGCCTCAAGATAAATAAATTTTTTCACCATCAAGAAAAGTAAAACATTCGGGGATGGTTCAAAAAAACTGGATGTCATCGGATCGCCTCGATCGGGCCCTCGGCGCGTCCGTTGATGAATTGATCGATATAGCGATCGCCAGATTGATCCATGTCGCCAACTGGGCCTGTCCATTGGATGCGTCCTGCATGCAGCATCGCAATATCATCTGCAATGGTGCGCACGGATGTCATATCATGGGTAATGGTCATGGCGGTTGCCCCCATATCCACCACGATTTCGCGGATCAGATCGTTGATCACACCTGACATGATCGGATCTAGGCCTGTTGTGGGTTCGTCAAAAAAGATGATTTCAGGCTCTGCCGCAATGGCGCGTGCCAAACTGACGCGTTTTTGCATGCCGCCTGACAATTCGGCGGGAAACCGATCTGCCACATCTGATTTCAGACCCACGCGGCGCAATTTTTCGATGGCGATGTCGCGCGCTTCGTCCTTTGGGCGTTTCAGCGACCCGCGCATCAAGCGAAAGGCGATGTTTTGCCAAACAGGCAGGCTGTCAAATAAGGCGCCCCCCTGAAACAACATCCCAAACCGGGCTAAGAATGCGTCGCGATCTGCCTGTGTTACATCCTGTCCATCGACCAAGATTTGACCTTGATCAGGTGTGATCAAACCCAAAATGGATTTAAGTAGGACGGATTTTCCCGTACCCGATCCGCCGATGATCACCATGGATTTTCCACGTTCAATCGACAGGTCCACACCTGCCAAAACATTGTTTTGACCAAAGGATTTATGAAGGCCGCGTAATTCAATCATGATGTGAAAAACACCTCGGTCAGGATGTAGTTCGCACCCAAGATTAAAACGCTGGCTGCAACGACGGCAGATTTTGTGGCACGCCCCACACCTTGGGCGCCGCGGCCAGAATTCATGCCGTGATAGCATCCCATCAAGGCCACGATAAAGCCAAAGACCGCGCCCTTGACCATGCCCGAAACCACATCTGCGGTTTCCAGAAAATCAACGGTGTTTTTCAAATATGCAGCCGAATTGAAATCCAATCGGTTCACGCCCACCAAAAATCCGCCAAATATGCCAATGGCGTCCCCAACAGCCACAAGGATCGGCAACGACAGCGTCGCCGCCAAAACGCGGGGCAATGTCAGATATTTCATCGGATCAGTCGAGAGTGTGACCAAGGCATCAATTTGTTCTGTCACCTTCATCGTGCCGATTTCCGCCGCGATCGAGCTTGCCACACGCGCAGCTACCATCAAGCCCCCAAGAACGGGGCCAAGTTCACGCACCATACCAATGGCCACTATGCTGGGCACGACTGCCTCGGCGCTGAAACGCGCTCCCCCTGCATAAATTTGCAAGGCCAATGCGCCCCCTGTGAAAAATGCGGTTAGGCCCACCACAGGCAGCGACAGCCATCCAATTTGCACCAAGGCCTGAAAAAATTCACGTGGGTAAAATGGGTGCAGAGCCAAATGTTTTACGGTATTGGCCGCGAAAATCACAACGCGTCCAATGCTTGCCAACATTGCAAGTACCGCTGATCCAAGTGCGCCAAGTGCACCCGTCATCCCATATCCCCTAAATATCTGCGCTGATAGCGCCCGCCAAGAGAGGTTAGAATTTCATATCCAATTGTACCAGCGTTTTCTGCCAGAACGTCAATTGTTTGCCGATCGTTCAACAATTCCAGGCTTTCAACAGGTTGGGTCAGCAGTGTGACATCCACCCCGATTAGATCCATCGAAATGCGCCCCACAATCGGGCAGGCCACGTCACCCGCATATAGGGCGGTTTTGCCGCCCATGGCGCGGATGATCCCATCAGCATATCCCGCCGAAACAGTTGCAATGCGGCGCGGTGTGGGTGCGCGCCAAGTGTTGGAATATCCAACGGTTTCGCCCACATCGACCTCGCGTGTTTGAATGATGGGGATGTTCACCTTGGCAACGGCGCGGGCCTGTTCAAAGGGGAAGCCGCCATATAGCCCCACGCCAGGGCGGGTCAGATCAAAATGATAGTCAGACCCCAGTAATATTCCACCTGTGGCCGATAGCGATTTTGGAATATCCAAGTCATCGGTCATTTTATGGAATTCGGCCAATTGTTTGACGTTCATGTCGTGATCAGGGTCATCCGCACAGGCCAGATGGGACATGATCAGTTTGGGGTTCAAGGGCAGGGCCAATTCGCGCACCGCGTGCCATTCAACAGGTTCCATGCCCAAACGGTTCATACCAGTGTCCAACTGAATGCCAAAGGGATGATGGGGCAGGGTTTCCACATGCCTGATTAATTGATCAACAGAATTCAAAAGTGGCGTGAGGCGATATTCACGGATCAGTTCCGTGTCCCCCTGCATGTGCCCGCCAAAGATATAGATCGTGGAGGCGTTGCCCAGAGATTTACGCACCACCACCCCTTCTTCGGCCACCGCCACGAAAAAGGTTTGAACGCCTTCTTTCAACAATGCTTTGGCCACAAACCCAGCGCCCAGACCATAAGCATTCGCCTTGACCACCGCGCCCGTTTCGCCGCTGGTTTTCTCGTTCAATGCTCGCCAATTCGCGCGAATGGCATCTAAATCAATACTTAACGTGGCTGTACTCATACCCTCGTTTTGACAGTCTTAGCATTCAGGTCAAGCGGATTCTCGGTTGCATTGCATCGCAAAGCGCGCTGATATGCAGGCGTCAGGATGCAAAACTGATATTTGATAAATTTACGCTCTCGCTGATTACGGCGATTTTGAGCTTTGGCATATGGAATATTCAGCGGTTTATGGAAGATCGCAAAAATGCCCATGCAAAGGTATTGAAACACAATAAACCTAGTCCGCGCCATTTATGCGGAAATTGATTTCAACACGACAGACATGGAAATTTTCCTAACGAAAAGCCCGTCACTGCCCGTATTGCGCAAAGCGATTGAGGAGCGTGATGACCTTATCCTCCATATAACAGACGTCCGTCAAACATGGTTTTACAGTTCACGCATCTCCGAAATGCACGTGAAATCTGATGATCTAATGTCACAAATCGTTCAGTTTTACGGATTGTTGGAAAAATCAAAATGCAGGTCGAAGGATTGAACTCCAAAAGTTATAGCACCCTAAGCTCTGCGGGACGGTTTAAAGTGGTGGTTTTGATCCGCAATACCGCGGAAGAAGCATGGCTATGTGGAAAAGATTTGCTGCGCGGATTAGAGCGTGCATACCGCGAATTAGAACTCGCCCAATATCAGCAGTTGGTGGAAATTGGAACATTGCGCACAAGGATGAAGGCGCTTGAAACGCGAATAGAGGCGGCAAAAGCCGCATTAATAAGCTGATTATTGGATCAGGGTCCAGTTTCATCAGTGTCCTCCAATTTGGGGCAGGATCCCAAAATTGACTGCCATATGCGAGCCTGTGACGGACATGGGCATGAAACCCACTATTTTCAATCATTTGTCGCTGGGCGATATTCAAAAAACGCGCCCCCCATTGCCACACGCTTAAATCCCATGGGCAGATACACCGGATGGGCAGGTTCGTTTTGTAAATCTGCCGACACGGTGATGTAACTTGCGCCAAATTCTGCCGCGGCATTGGTTAAATACTCCATAAATTGCCGTGCGCAGCCCTGACCACGGTATCTTTCATCAATGAACAGGTGATGCAAGTTTAGGCCCGATGTCGCGCTATGCAGGTGGAACATGGGATAATAGGTCATCAATCCGATAACCTGTCCGCGATCCTCGGCCAATATGACGCGCAGTTGCGTTTCAGGAGCATCCAGGACTTTGTGAAAAAAGGCGGGATCCAATTGACTGATCATCGTGAAAGGCGCAGAGCGCCATGATCTTGGCATATACGATATCGGTGTCCTGTACGCCCGCGATCCGTAAATGAAATTTTGACATGAAAATAACTTACCCCAGAGCAAGTTGAGCATAGATGCACTTATTTTCCAAGTGAAAAGCGCAGGGCTTAGTATTCGTTGTGCTGTTGCCAGGGTTTCGCAAGATTGCCGAATTTCGTGAAGCGCCCTTCGAATGACAGATCAACGGTGCCAATTGGCCCGTGACGCTGTTTGCCAATGATCACCTCGGCGCGGCCATGCAGGCGTTCCATTTCTTCCTGCCAATGCGCCATTTTTTCCAAATCGTGATCACCGGGTTTTTCGCGTTCTTTGTAGTATTCTTCCCGGAACACAAACATCACCACATCCGCGTCCTGTTCAATCGAACCAGATTCCCGCAGGTCAGACAGCTGTGGGCGCTTATCATCGCGATTTTCCACCTGACGCGACAACTGGGACAGGGCAATCACAGGGATATCCAGTTCCTTAGCAATTGCCTTCATCCCTTGGGTGATTTCGGAAACTTCGTTTACACGGCTATCTTTGGCAGAGGCGGGGCGGACCAGTTGCAGGTAGTCGATGATCAATACATCTAAACCATGGGTGCGTTTCAACCGACGCGCCCGCGCCGCCAGCTGTGAAATTGGCAGGGCAGGTGTGTCATCGATATAAAGCGGACAGCTTTCCAATGATTTAGCCGCCTCCACGAATTGGCGGAATTCACCCTCGGTCATGTCGCCCTTGCGGATTTGCTCCGATGGGATTTCAGCGGCCTCTGACAAAATACGCGCGGCCAATTGTTCGGCGCTCATTTCCAGTGAATAGAAACCAACCACACCGCCGTCCAAGGTGCCCTCTTCCCCATTGGGTTTCATGCCCCGCCGATAGGCTTTGGCAATGTTAAAGGCTACGTTGGTTGCAAGCGATGTTTTCCCCATCGAGGGACGTCCCGCAAGGATGATCAAATCCGAAGGGTGCAAACCTCCCATCTTTTTATCCAGATCAATCAATCCTGTTGAAATGCCCGCCAAACCGCCATCGCGTTGATAGGCCAGGTTCGCCATATCAACGGCACCTGTTACGGCCGAGAGGAAGGATTTAAAACCGCTGTCTGATTGCCCCTCTTCCGCGAGGGCGTAAAGTGATTGTTCGGCCTCAACAATTTGTGTTTTTGGATCTTGATCCACATCTGCGCGACGCGCACGGGCGGAAATATCATCGCCCACTCGGATCAATTCGCGCCGCATGGCCAGATCATAAATCAGCTGCGCGTAATCGCGCACCGCAAAACCCGCGATCGCGGCACCCGCCAAACGCGCCAAATAGGCCGATCCGCCCAGTTCGCGCAGACCCACGTCATCGGACAAAAAGGCATCCAAGGTGACAGGCGAGGCAAGATTGTTTTTTACAATCCGTGCGGCGGCCACTTCGAAAATGCGGGCATGCACCGGTTCATAAAAATGCTGTGATTTGATGATTGAGGCGACGCGGTCATAAATTTCGTTGTTGGTCAGGATCGCGCCCAGCAATTGCTGCTCTGCCTCAATGGAATGGGGCATCGTGTCGGGCAGTTGGATTTCTGCGCCTGTTGGATTGATCTCTGCAACTTTGTTCATGTTTTCCCTCTCGTCGTGCGGAAGGTTTTAATCTGTCCCCGTGATAGGGGCAAATTGTATATTTCTGTGGATAACCTGTGAATTAGCATATCTTGGGGTATAAATCCACATAAACGCTAAATATAGACCGTGTGTTGACGGATTTTTCGGGAACTATCCTTTATTTCCCATCCGCGTTTCCTGCCATTCACGCGGGTTGTTTAGGAATTTTTCGACCTCTCCCAAGGTGCCAGTATCATATGCATTTTGTGCCTTGGCTTCAGCCAAAACATCCCACCATGTGCATAGATAATGCAAGCTAACACCTTGATCTGATAGGGTTTTGATCGTTTCGGGGAAGATGTCGTAATAAAAAATCACGGCTGTATGTGCACAGCTTGCGCCTGTTTCACGGATCGCATCCACAAAGGACAGTTTTGAACCGCCATCGGTTGTCAGGTCTTCAACCAACAAAACCCGCTGACCTTCGCTCATCGCGCCTTCGATTCGGGCATTGCGACCGTATCCTTTGGGTTTCTTGCGCACATACGTCATGGGCAGCGCCATGCGTTCTGCAACCAGTGCAGAAAACGGAATGCCCGCTGTTTCGCCGCCTGCAATGTTGTCAAACGCCTCAAGCCCTGCATTGCGCATGACGGTCACGGTCATGAAATCCATCAAGGTTGACCGGATGCGCGGATAGCTGATCAATTTGCGGCAATCCACATATGTTGGGCTGGGCAGGCCAGAGGCCAGTGTAAACGGATCCTCGGCATTGAAATGCACTGCCTTGATTTCAAGAAGCATACGCGCCGACAGACGGGCGATTTCAGAAGCGTCGGGATAAGAACTGGGGATCATGAGAATTTCCTTTTACTCAGCGGACCAAAAAACATCAAAACCAGGGTCAAAAACGGTTATTTGACCCTCGGGTGTTTCGATTTTGGATGGGAATTTTACGGGTGTGTCCTGTTTCTTCAGCGTCAGGGTGCCAGTGTTCGCAGGTAGGCCATAGAACGCGGGACCGTTTTCACAGGCAAAGGCGCGCAACTGATCAAGTGCGCCTGCATCCTCGAACACATGGGCTAGTAGGGACATGGTATTTGGTGCGGTGAAGCAACCTGCACAGCCGCAGGCGCTTTCTTTATCTTGGTCCAAATGCGGGGCGCTGTCAGTCCCAAGGAAAAAGCGTGCATCGCCGCTGGTTGCGGCCTCAACCAATGCCTGACGGTGTTCTTCACGCTTGGCAACGGGTAGGCAGTAGTAATGCGGCTTGATCCCACCGACCAAGATGTGGTTGCGGTTGATGATCAGGTGATGGGTGGTGATAGTCGCGGCCAGATTATCTCCACCTGCAAGGGCATAATCCACACCATTCTTTGTGGTGATATGTTCCATGACCACGCGCAACTCTGAGATTGCACGTCGCAATGGGTCCAGAACCGTCTCAATAAACGCAGCCTCGCGATCAAAAATGTCGACATCGTCATGCGTGACTTCACCATGCACGCAAAGGGGGCATCCAATTTCGGCCATTTTCTCCAGAACGTGCCGAACCTTTTCGAAATCGCGCACGCCTGAGGCTGAGTTTGTTGTGGCACCTGCGGGGTAAAGTTTTACTGCGGTAATCAAACCCGATGTATAGGCCGCGGCCAAATCCTCGGGATTTGTATCCTCGGTCAGATACAGCGTCATCAGGGGCGTGAACGTGGCGTCCGCGGGCATTGCTGCCAGAATTCTATCCCTGTAGGCGCGCGCATGATCTGCGCGCACGACAGGAGGCACCAAATTCGGCATGATGATCGCGCGATCAAAATGACGTGTTGTGTGGGGCAAAACAGTGTTCAGCATGGCACCATCGCGCAGGTGCAAATGCCAATCATCGGGGCGGGGCAGAGTGATTGTTGTGCTCATGCCCCTGCCGTTACACAAAATACGCGCAGGTTTCTAGTCCAGTTTGACGGAATTATTCTGCCGCCGTTTGTTCCACCTGCTGCATTGCTGCAACAAATTTGGGGCGTTTGGATGCAGGCGCAGCGTATGTTGGCACACCAACTTTGTCAGCAACGGACCAGGACGTGCCTGGGCATGCCCCAAAAGGGCGCGCGCAATTGGCGTAACACGTCGCGCCGCCCACGCTGCAATTTATAGAACTCTGTTGCAGGGTCGTCCGATGTCAGGGCTGCAATCGCGGGCAAAAACCGCGTCGCCTGAAAAATTCAGCTGGATCGACTGATTTCACGATATTGCGCAGGTGATAATTTCCCCTGACTTTGACAGATGATACAGCATCTCATCACTGCCATCCTCGCAATCATTGGATAAAATCACGATATCCGTAAACCAAATTATTTTATGATAGGCGATCTATTCTAATAGGAACGCGCCCTCATTCTTTTGCGTTGTGACAGCCATGATTTTCACCCAGCACCTCAATTATATTTTGGTGTCACCCTAAACACCAATCTTAAATTTTACAATTTCAATGCTGGGATAGTATGCAAATCATCCTATCTTGTGGTGCCGATACGACTTTTTTGCAAAACCTCGGCGCTTGACCCCAAGAAAACAAAGTGCAGCATGGGGATAGAAAGAGCGAGGAGATGGAATGAGCGTATTTGCTTCAATCGATGATGTGCAGAACAAATTGTCTGAACAGGGGTATGTGTGTTCTCGTGCGCTTGCCACCGTGGTATTTTTGTCGCTGAAACTTGGGCGCCCACTCTTTCTCGAAGGCGAAGCGGGAGTTGGCAAAACCGAAATCGCGAAAGCGATGGCCGCTGTTTTGGGGCGCAAGCTGATCCGTTTGCAATGTTACGAAGGGCTTGATGCATCTTCGGCGGTGTACGAATGGAACTTTCCTGCGCAAATGGTAGCAATCCGTACGGCCGAGGCCGCGGGGGGATCAAACAAAGATGCCTTGCAAACGGAATTGTTCAGCGATCAATACCTCATCAAACGTCCCTTGCTTGAGGCGATGCAACCCGATGAAAACGGTGCTCCGATTCTATTGATTGATGAATTGGACCGGACTGATGAACCCTTTGAGGCCTTCTTACTAGAAGCGCTGTCGGATTTTCAGGTGACAATCCCAGAATTGGGAACAATCAAGGCACCTGAACCCCCAATTGTCATCCTAACCTCAAACCGGACCCGCGAAGTTCATGATGCCCTGAAACGGCGCTGTCTGTATCACTGGGTCGATTATCCAAACTTTGAACGCGAGGTCAGTATTTTGAACGCCCGCGCCCCCAAAGTGTCCCAAGCCCTAAGTGAAGAGGTGATTGCCTTTGTCCAAGCGTTGCGGACAGAGGATTTGTTCAAAAAACCTGGCGTCGCCGAAAGCATTGATTGGGCGAAATGTTTGCTGGCGCTTGATGTCGTATCCCTGAGTCCTGAGGTGATTTCAGATACGCTTGGGGCCGTTTTAAAATACCAAGACGACATTGCCAAAATCCAAGGTTCTGAGGCAAAACGAATTTTAGACGAGGCGAAATCAGGGTTAGCAGAGGCATCTGCGTAAATGGCCGAATACGTCCCGCTGGAAATTCCAGAGAACCCAAAGCTTGCCCAAAATATTATTCATTTTGGGCGTGCGCTGCGTCGTGCGGGATTACCAATTGGACCGGGGCGCGTGATTGATGCGATCGATGCGGTCAAGGCCGCGGGGTTTACCAATCAGCAGGATTTTTATTGGACGCTGCATGCCTGTTTTGTGAACCGACCCGAACATCGCGCTGTGTTTGCACAGATCTTCAGGCTTTATTGGCGTGATCCACGGTATTTGGAACATATGATGTCCATGATGCTGCCTGCGGTGCGCGGCGTTCAAGAGGAACGCGCGGCCCAAGCGGCCGAAAAACGCGCGGCAGAGGCGTTGTTAGATGGCATGCAACCCGATATGCCAAAGCCAGAAGAGGACGAAAAAAACGAAGAAACCTTGGTCGAAGTTGATGCGTCCTTTACCGCATCAACGAAGGAACGGTTAAAAACGCTGGATTTTGAACAGATGAGCACGGCAGAAGTCGCCGCCGCGAAACGCATGCTGTCGCGCCTAACCTTGCCCGTGAAACCCATTGCATCGCGCCGTACCAAAGCCAGCCATCTGATGGCGCGCGTTGATCCTGCGCGAACCCTGCGCGCGGCGATGCGACAGGGCGGTGAATTTGATGGGTTGCGGTTTAAAAAACAACGGATCAGATGGCCCAATTTGATCGTCCTATGTGATATTTCAGGCTCGATGAGCCAATATAGCCGCATGGTTTTGCACTTTCTTCACGCGGTTGCCAATCAAAAGGGCGCAGGATGGGCCAAGGTGCATGCCTTTACCTTTGGCACGCGCTTGACAAATATTTCACGTCATTTGGCAAACAAGGATGTCGATGCAGCCCTTGCCGCCGCAGGAAGTGAGGCCCAAGATTGGGAGGGTGGAACGCGCATTGCAGCCTGCCTTCATGATTTCAACCGTGACTGGTCGCGCCGCGTGATGGGGCAGGGTGCCGTTGTGTTGTTGATTACTGACGGGTTGGACCGTGATGATGAATATGATTTATCCCGTGAAATGCAACGCCTACAGCTTTCGGCAAAACGCTTGATTTGGTTAAATCCGCTGTTGCGCTGGGATGGATTTGCGCCAAGGGCTGGTGGAATTACGGCAATGCTCCCATATGTAGATAGCTTTCGCGCGTCGCATTCGGTTGCATCTTTGGAAGATTTGGCAAATGTGATTTCGGCGCCCGATGATCGTGGTGAATTGGCGCGGATGCTGGCAGAGATGCGGGCGGCTGCGTGACAAAGGATGGACACAATGGATCGATTTGAAAACATTCCTGAAACTGCGTTGCGCTGGCACCAAGAGGGCAAGGGCGCGGTTTTGGCCACCGTGGTTGAAACATGGGGATCTGCCCCACGCCGCGTTGGCGGGCAATTGGTAATCAACCGCCAGGGCGAAATGGAGGGATCAGTTTCGGGTGGATGTGTCGAAGGCGCCGTTGTTCTAGAGGCGATTGAGGCGCTGGAGAAATGTACTCACATGCTGTTGGAATATGGGGTCAGCGATGGGGATGCCTTTGCCGTTGGGCTGGCCTGTGGGGGGACCATTCGCATTTTGGTGGAACCCATTGGCGATGTCATGCCCGTATCCCTGCTAGAACAACTGGTTGAGGCACGCGCCACCCGCCGTCCAGTTGCTTATGTCGTGAATGTGAAAACGGGCGCGCGCGCGCTTGTGTCCGACGGGTATGATGCGCGTTTCCGAATGGATCGTTCTGGATTTGAAGAAGATCAGGAGACATTTGTTGGCATCCACAATCCCCCGCTTCGTATAGTGATTGTGGGGGCGGTGCATATTGCACAAGCCTTGGTTCCAATGGCGCGAATTGCGGGATTTGATCCCTATCTGATTGATCCGCGCGAAAGTTTTGGATCATCCGTACGTTTCCCCGATACCCCAATTTTGGATGATTGGCCCGATGAGGCGATGGAGAAATTAGGGGCCGATGCACGCACGGCCTTGGTGTTGTTGACGCATGATCCCAAGTTGGACGATCCTGCATTGGAAATCGGGCTAAAATCCGATTTATTTTACATCGGTGCGCTGGGATCATCACGCACGCATGCGAAACGTGTGGACCGTTTAAGCGCGCTGGGGTTTACGGATTATCAAATCGGGCGCATCCATGGGCCCGTTGGGTTGAATATCGGCGCGGCAACCCCTGCCGAGATCGCCGTTGCGATCATGGCCGAGGTTTTGTCCGAACTGCGGGTCTCAAAATGAAGTTTGGAGAATTCGACGTCGACGCTGCCGCGGGCGCAATATTGGCGCATTCAATACAGACGCCCAACGGTCGTATGCGCAAGGGCATCGTAATCGGCGCGGATGACATAGCCGCGCTGAAATCTGCAGGGATCACATCGGTGACAGCGGCAGTTTTGGAGCATGGTGATGTGCATGAAAATGATGCAGCCCAACACTTTGCACAGGCGATTTGCCCTGATCCACAGGCGGTTGGCCTATCCCTGACCGCGCCATTTACAGGGCGCGTGAATATTATCGCGGATGGGTCCGGTGTGGTGCAACTGGACGCCGCGCGGCTGATTGCGGCAAATTCGGTTGATCCAATGATTTCGGTCGCAACGGTTCCTGAATTTCAACAAATGACGACTGGCGGTTTGGTCGCAACGATCAAAATCATCAGCTATGGCGTGCCGCAAGTGAAACTGGATCAGGCCTGTGATTTGGCCCGCGACAGTATTCGCATGTCTGTACCAAACTTGCGTTCTGCCGACCTGATCATATCGGATATGGATGGGGGGGCAGGCGACAAAGGCAAAGAGGCAATTGCAGCGCGGTTGGACATGCTGGGTGTCACATTGAACAGCGTCCAAACGGTACGCCATGACGCCGAAAGTATTGCGGCCGCTATCACAACATCACAGGCGGATCTGGTTATGATTCTATCGGGGTCGGCCACATCAGATTGGGCGGACGTGGCCCCGACCGCCGTTTCGCAGGCGGGTGGTAACGTGCATCGGTTTGGCATGCCCGTGGACCCCGGGAATTTATTGTTCCTTGGTCGCATCGGAGCAAAACCCGTAATTGGTTTGCCAGGGTGCGCCCGATCTCCTGCATTGAACGGCGCGGATTGGGTTTTATCGCGTGTGGTCTGTGGATTGGATGTAACGGATGCGGATTTCTCGCGGATGGCCATTGGCGGATTGCTAAAGGAAATTCCAACGCGGCCACAACCACGCCGTCCAAAATCCCACACAAAATAAAACGCGGCCCTGAATAGAGCCGCGCAAAATCATAAAATTAGGCTTGTGGTTATTTGGCAGCCAATGGGCCAATCATCATAGTCATTTGACGACCTTCCATTTTTGGCATGTTTTCTACCTTGCCATGGTCTTTCACGTCCTCTGCAACGCGGTGCAACAAATCACGTCCCAAATCCTGGTGCGCCATTTCACGACCACGGAAGCGCAGGGTGATTTTCACCTTGTCGCCTTTTTCAAGGAACTTTAGCACAGAGCGCATCTTCACGTCATAGTCGTGGGTGTCGGTGCCAGGACGGAACTTCACTTCTTTGACTTCGATGATCTTTTGCTTTTTGCGCGCCTCAGATTCGCGTTTTTGTTGTTCGTATTTGTACTTGCCGAAGTCCATTATTTTACACACGGGCGGCGTCGCATTTGGTGAAATTTCAACCAAATCCAATCCGGCTTGATCGGCCAAATCCATTGCTTTTGCTGGGGAAACTACACCGACATTTTCGCCTTCTGCGCCGATTAGGCGAATTTCGAGTGCTTTGATACGGTCATTTACGCGTGGACCGGTTTCGCGCGACGGAGGCGCGTTGTGAGGCTTACGGGCTATTGTTTTGTTCCTTGTTCAATCAAAATTGCGTGGGCAACTTAACCACGGAGTCCTTTGTTTTCAAGCGTTAATACCGCAAAAGCCACACCAAAGTGCGGCTTTTTTCATGCAGGGCGACAAAGGGGCCACAGTTTTCAGGGGTTTCACCCAACAAATGCCTTTTCAACCACATATTCCGCAGGTTCCGAATTCGCGCCCTCGCGTAGACCATAGCCCTCAAGGATCTCTTTGATATCGGTGTTCAATCCAATTGATCCGCAAACCATCGCGCGGTCTTTGACAGGGCCGAAATCGGTCACATCCAAATCGCCAAACAGTGTCCCATCCTTGATCAATGTCGTGATCCGCCCCATCGTGGGGCTGTCTTCCCGGGTTGTGGTTGGATAATAGACCAACTTTTGCAGGTTTTCTGCACCCACCAACTCGGCCATCAATTCATCGTTTTTGACTTGATCCACCAGTTGGCGCCCATATTCCAATTCCGCAACTTCGCGGCAGGTATGTGTTAGGATGATCTGATCATAATCTTCATAGGTTTGTGGTTCACGAATAAGCGAGGCAAAGGGCGCAATTCCCGTACCCGTGGCGAAAAACCACAAACGTTTCCCAGGCAGCAGCGCATCATGCACCAATGTGCCCACAGGTTTGGGACGCAAAATGATCTGATCGCCTGATTTGATATGCTGTAAACGGCTGGTCAAAGGGCCATCCTGGACTTTGATCGAGTAAAATTCTAATTCATCATCCCACGCGGGTGAGGCGATGGAATAGGCGCGCAAAAGCGGTTTTCCATCATCCTTCAACAGGCCGATCATCACAAATTCACCCGATCTGAAACGCAGGGATTGTGGACGGCTGACACGGAAGGAAAAGAGACGATCTGTCCAGTGTTTTACGTCTAGCACCGTTTGTGCATCTGGCAGGGTTGGAACTTTGGTGGCAGTCGTGGTTGTCACGGGGGTATACTCTGTCATGTTTAGTTGTCACTTTGCTTTTACGCGGTTTTGTTGGAATTTGCTAGGCGCTTTTGCGCAGACGTGTTTGATAATCATGCGCGGACCAGTTTGATCGAAAAAGCCACTCTGCCTCTGGTTGGCGCGTTGCAAGGGCCTTGGACACCTCAACATCGTCAAATCCGCTGCGCCGCGCCATTGCATATTGGTCAGAAATTACGTGACCATAGGCACGCAAATGCCCCGAAAATCCCATCAGGCGTAAAATCCGCGCAAGGCTAAATCCCCGACCATCCGCAAAGGACGCAAATTCGATGCGAATAAGCGTTAGGGTCTCCAAATAGTCACTGAGCGCGTTCAAATCTTGATCCGCGGATATATCAAGCGCGCACGTCGCCTTATTTAAGGTATCCGCACGTTCATATGTGATTTCTTTCTCTGGGGTTGAAAGCCCCTCATCATTGATGATCACGGTCATGTCATATCCTCCGCAGGTGTCAGTGATTTTGTTTCGAATTGTATTCCGCATTTAGTTTTCGCGCGCCCTTGCCAACGGCCTGACCGCACATCGTCGTTTATTCCAACTGGAACTGTGCAGAGCTTGCATCCAATAGATGAATAGCCTTTGGCAAAAAGGGGGTGGGGCGGCAAATTATTTGCGGCAACATAATCGGCCACATCTTCGGCGCGCCAATGTGCCAGTGGGTTGATTTTGAATTTATCGTTTGGTGCGTCGTATTCGAAAAACTCAAGCTTGACGCGTTGGTTTCCCTGATACCGTTTGCGCCCAGTGATCCAACCGTCATATGGGACAAGTGCATTTTTCAACACGGATGTTTTGCGCAAATGACAGCAGGTGTCAGGCGTATCCTTATGTAATGTGTTGTCCGGATCATGTTCTGCAATTGTGGCGGGGTCCGCCCGCAAAATGCGCAGGTTTTTCAGGCCCAGCTGTTCTGCCAAATCTGATTGATAGATCAGCGTTTCCACAAATAACATGTTCGTATCAATGAATAAAACGGGCGTGTCTGGCTGTGTAATTGCGATTAAGTGCAGCAAGGCCGCACTTTCCGCGCCAAAGCTTGAAACCATCGCAACCTGCCCCAACACGCGGTGCTTTAACACCGCGTCAATCACATGGGTCGCCCCATGATGACGGAACTGGTTGTTCAGGTCATTCACCAGCAGCTGTTTTTCACTAGGCAGCATTGGCACGCGCCTTTGATTGCTCGGTTTCGTATAGGGCGGTTTTGAATGGACCAAGGCCAAGTCGGCGATAGCATTCTAAAAATGTTTCGCTTGGGGCAAGGCGTTCGTTTAGGTAGAAATGGATCAACCGTTCGATTGCGGGGATCACCTCATCCGCGCCAAAGCCAGGGCCCGTACGTTCGCCAATAGCGGGCGTTTCTGTCCCGTCCCCCCCAAGCATAATTTGGTAATTTTCGATGCCCGCGCGATCCAATCCCAAAATTCCAATGTGCCCAACGTGATGGTGTCCACAGGCATTGATGCAGCCTGAAATTTTGATTTTTAGCGGACCAATGTCGTGTTCCAATTTTAGGGCATCAAAATGCGTTGCGATGTTCTGTGCGATGGGGATGGAACGCGCCGTCGCCAATGCGCAATAATCCATACCAGGGCAGGCGATAATATCAGAAATCAATCCAATATTTCCGGTGGCCAGCCCGATGGCGCGCAGTGCATCATAAACGTCGGGCAAATGCGCTTTTTGCACATGGGGCATGACGATATTTTGTTCATGGCTGATGCGCAACTCGTCATATGAATAGGTTTCAGCCAAATCTGCAATGCGGCGCATTTGTGCGCTGCTGGCATCGCCCGGCGTTTCACCATGGGATTTCAATGAAATCGTGGCTATTGCATAATCGGCCTGCTTATGTGCCGTGATATTTGTATCCACCCAAGAGCGGAAGTTTGGATCCCCTTGGTAACGCGCATCAAAAGCCGACAGGTCGAAACGTTGAAATTTGGGTGCGATAAAAGCGTCAGAAAATTCTGACAAAAGTGTCTGATCAAATCCCTGAAAACTGGGTCGGATCAGGGCAAAGCGTTCATCGACAAGGCGCGAAAATTCGTCAATACCGTTTTCATGGATCGTAATCTTAATCCGCGCCTTATACTTGTTGTCGCGACGGCCCAACAGGTTCCAAACACTGACCACGGATTCAAGATAAGGCAGGATGTCATCCATCGCCACAAATTCTCGGATCACCTTGCCAATCATAGGCGTGCGGCCCAAGCCACCGCCGATAATTACCCGCATGCCCAATATGCAATTTTGTTCGATAATTTGCAGACCGATATCATGGGCGTGAATAACCGCGCGGTCTTGTTTTGCGCCTGTCACAGCCACCTTGAATTTGCGGGGCAGGAACTGAAATTCTGGATGATCGGTGGACCACTGACGGATCAATTCCGCGTAAATGCGGGGGTCTACGATTTCATCCGCTGCAGCCCCCGCAAAATGATCGGCCGTGACATTTCGGATTGTGTTGCCGCTGGTTTGGATCGCGTGCATTTCAACCTCAGCCAAGGCATCAAGGATATCGGGCACATCCTGCAATTTTGTCCAGTTGAACTGAATGTTCTGGCGGGTTGTGAAATGGCCATATCCCTTGTCCCAACGATCGGCGATCATTGCCAGTTGCCGCATTTGCGCACTGTTTAAGGTGCCATAAGGGATCGCCACGCGCAGCATATAGGCATGTAATTGCAGGTATAAACCATTCATCAAGCGCAGGGGTTTGAATTCATCCTCACTTAGCGCGCCTGAGATACGGCGGTTCACCTGTTCGCGAAATTGCGCATTGCGCGATGTGACAAAGGCGTGGTCGAAATCGTTATATTTATACATGGCTCTGTTCCTGTTTGCCGTGAGCATAATTTGAGGGCCCCTTGGTGCGGACTTCCTCGCGGAAATGAGTTGGTGCGTGTCCATCCTTGGTGTGCTGAATGGGCATCAAATATGCGCCTACAATGACGTTTGCCTGTGCCATGGCCTCGATCAGGCGAACTTGGGCGATGGCCTCATCACTGAACACTTCGGCCTTTTGCATATCGCGCGTCCATGTGTCTGCAGCGGTGAAATAAACCACGTCCCCTGCTAATAGGGCGTTTGCGGTGATGATCTGATCAAAAATTGGGCGGGGCATTATGCAAATTCCATCTTTTGTGGGTGTGAAATGGATTGGGCCTGTCGCGGGGACAGTCCGTAAAATATCACTGCAGGGCCCGTTACATTGTTTGAATGCAGTGTTTCGACCAAATCGCTGAGGTTCGTTTCCAAAATCCGCATGTCTGAACGGGATGCATTTTCAACGATGCTGATTTGCGTTTGTGGAGACGCGCCAAACATCAACAAGCGCCCCTGAACAAAACGTGCCGATTTTTTGCCCATGTAGATGGCGGCAACCTCATCTGGTTTTGAAAGACTTTCCCAATCGTGATCGGCAAATCCCTTCATATCGTGGCCCGTTAAAAACCTGACTGAGGCATTGCGTCCGCGCTTTGTCATAGACTGCCCCAAGGCCGCAACACCGGCCGAGGCCGCCGTTATCCCAGGCGTGATATGCCAGGTCAGTCCATGTGCATCCAGCGCGTCAATTTCCTCATCCAGACGGCCAAAAACTGTGCAATCGCCGCCCTTTAGCCGCACAACATGGGCGCCCGCACGGGCGTGTTCCACGATCAGGTGATTGATATGGTCCTGAGGGGTAGAGGGGCCAAAGCCCGTTTTGCCCACATCAATCAATTGCGCCTCTCGGCGGGCCAATTCAAGGATGCCTGACCCGACCAGACGGTCATAGATCACCACATCGGCCTGATGCAGAAGGTTACGCGCCTTTAGCGTCAAAAGCTCTGGGTCGCCAGGGCCTGCACCGACAAATGACACGTATCCCTCTCCGCGTTCGCGATTCAAATGTTCATGTAAAAGAGTATCAAGGGCGTCCTGCGCTCCCGCTTCACCACCTTGATCATAGGCTTGTGGTCCCTTTTTCAGGAAATAGTCGGACCAAAATGCCCGACGCGGCATTCCATAGGGCAGTCTCGCCGCTTTGGGGCGGAACTTCTGGGCAATGTGTGTCAAATGGCCAAGTGACTGCGGCAGGAATTCCTCTAGATGTGCCTTTATCTGACGGGCCAATATGGGGGCCCCGCCTTCGGTTCCGATGGCAATCGTTACGGGTGAACGATCAACGATTGCAGGTGTGATAAAGTCACTGTGGCGCAGGTTGTCGACAATATTCACCAAAACACCGTGTTTGCGGGCCAATTGGGCCACTGCATGATCTAAAGCATCATCCTCTTGCGCGGCATAAACCAATTGGGCACTTTTTAGATCATTGGCGTCAAGTTTACGGTGCATCAGATGAATATGATCCGCCGCGGACAATGCGATCAGATCGTCAATCGGATCAAATCCATAAACTTCAATCCGCGCGGGCGTTTTCATCAAAAGCCGCAGTTTGGCCAAGGCGCATTCCCCCGTACCCACAACTAAAACACGTTTATCACGCAGCGACAGATAGACAGGGTAATGTTCCATGCTTTCATATTCCTTGGTTGACTTTTCTCAATGATTAGGAAAAATTCCCAAAAAATGAAATATATTACGTAAAATAAGAAACATTGTTCTAGTAATTGGGGATTCAAGGATTGCTGGGCCAAAAACGAGATGGAGTGCGAAAAAATGGTTCGTTTGGATGAAACAGATCGGAAAATTTTGCTTGAGCTGCAAAGCGACGCAAGCCAATCATTGGAGGAAATCGCCAAGAAAGCGAACAGTTCCAAGACCCCAGTTTGGAACCGGATTCGCAAAATGCGCGATGCGGGGATTATCAAACAAAGTACTACGCTATTGGATGCAGAAGCCTTGGGGTTTGAGGCGTGCTTTTTCGTGTTAATCCGCACCAGTGAACACGAGGCCAGTTGGCAAGCCGCGTTTTTGCAGGCGTTAAATGATCGACCTGAAGTGCAAGAGGCGCACCGATTGGCGGGCGATATCGACTATATCCTGAAGGTACGTGTGAAAAATGCGCGGGCCTATGACAATTTCTATCAGGCCCTGATTTCAGAGGTGAAGGTGCACAATGTCACTGCACTGCTATCAATGGAAGAAATCAAAAGCACGACGCAACTGCCGCTTTAGGTTTGGACCCAAAGCGCCTCTAACCCGTGAAAATGGTACACATTTGCATATTTGGGTGCTGCCGTGATACGCAGGTTTGGGTGACGATCAAACAGCGCTTTTAATGCGATTTGCATTTCCATACGGGCCAGCGGCGCACCAAGGCAAAAGTGGATGCCCGCGCCAAACGCATGATTTTTCTGCACCCTGCGCGCGGGATCAAACCTGTTTGGATCGTTCCATCGACTGGGATCACGCCCAGAGGCGCCAATCATCAGCGCAACCTGATCCCCACACGTTAATGTGTGATCTCCAATTTTGACATCGTCATAAACATAGCGTGTAAACATATGCAGGGGTGGATCATAGCGCAGGACTTCTTCGACTGTGCCTGCGATTGCGTCGGGGGTTAACCATGCGGGATCTGCGCCGTGTTCGATCAGAGCCTTAATTCCGTTCCCCAATGTATGCACCGTTGCCTCGTGGCCTGCGTTTAACAACAGAATGCAGGTTGTGATAACCTCATCCTTGCTCAGGCGCGCGCCGTCCTCTTCCGCGGCGATCAGATTGGAAATCAAATCGTCCGCAGGTTTGTTTCGGCGCTCCTCAATATAGGTTGCCATGAAGGATGAAAATTCAATTGCGGATGTCACCGCCTGATCTTCAAGTTCTGGCGTGCGGCGGGCCTGATACATCATGACCATGTCGTTCGACCAGCGCAGCAATTGGGATGTCATGCTTTCGGGCACACCCAGCAATCTTGCAATGACAATCACAGGCACCTGCGTCGCGTAGGTCGATAGAATGTCAAAGGGGTCATTCGGGAAATTGTCGATCAATCTGTGGCACAGATTTTCAATTTCGGGGCCCAGTGCCGCGATACGCCGTGAGGTGAATGCATGTAAAACCATCTTGCGTAAATGCGTGTGGCGTGGTGGTTCCAGTTCCAGCATCGAATGCGCTTCAATATCATAAAATGGCTGAAGGCGTTTAGGAATATTGACTTCACCTGAATTAATAGCTTCGCGTCCTAACAATTTATTTTTAAACAGCTTATCAATTTCAGAATAAGAAAATATAGCAGGCATTTCATAGTCTTGCCAATATACCCAACCCTCGCGGATTTTATCATAAACTGGATATGGATTTTGCACAAACGCAGGATAAGTTGGAGATTGGCTGAATATGTGCATGATTGACACCGTTCTGCTTTTATCCGCTATGCGCGCGACAGCGCCTTGATGATTGGTACGAAATCATGCGCGCTTAGGCTTGCGCCACCCACCAGTGCGCCGTCCACATCTGCCACGGAAAAGATGTCGTCGGCGTTTGATCCCTTCACCGAACCGCCATAAAGCAAGCTGATGTTTTGTGCATCTGCACCAAGTGTGGTCAGCAGTTCAGCACGCATGAAACGATGCGCTTCGTCAATCTGGTCAAGTGTTGGAACAAGACCCGTTCCAATCGCCCAGATGGGTTCATAGGCGATCACAGTGTTTTGTGATGTAGCCACATCAGGAATAGATCCTGACATCTGTTGGCCCAGAACATTTAACGTTTCGCCTGCCTCTCTCTCGGCAAGGGTTTCACCGATACACACAATTGCGATCAACCCGGCTTTATGTGCGGCTTGTGCCTTGGCTTTGATCATGTCGCTTGTTTCACCGTGATCCGTTCTGCGTTCGGAATGGCCAATGATGACATATGTGGCGCCTGTATCTGCAATTTGGTTGGCCGAAATATCACCCGTATGCGCACCAGAAGATGCCATATGGCAGTCCTGCGCACCGATGCCGATTTTTCCGCCTATATCGCAGGCGGGGATTAATAGGGATACGGGCGGGCAGATAACAACCGCAGGATCAGTGTCATCAAGTTCTGCATTTATGGCCTTTACCTCGGATAAGCTCGCCCTTGTTCCGTTCATTTTCCAGTTACCTGCGGCGAGTTTACGCATCTTCTTCTCCTTTGGTGCGGGGCACCTTGTCTTATTATCTTTCCCTAGGTATTGCCCATTCCGACCCATGGATGCAAGAGAGTGTTAATGATCCCCAAAATTGATTTACAGGCGTTAGTTGCCAAGGATGCAGGCGCAAATCGTGATCTGTTGGCGGGGATTCAAGAGTATGGATTTTTGATCGTGCACAACACATCGCTGTCTGCGGCCGATGTGGTGCAAGTCACCGATATGTATCGACAATTTTTCCATCTGCCAGAGGCAGAAAAGGCGCATGTCAGCATGGCAAAAACGGGATCAAATCGCGGGTGGGGTGCCTCGGGCAGTGAACAGGTCGATCCAAATGCAAACCCCGATTATAAAGAAGTGTTTGATAGTGGTTATGTGCCTTCACCCATGCACCCTTTTGCGGCGCACAGTGTTTATGCGCCTAATCAATGGCCTGAACATCCCGCAGACTTTGAGCGTGTCATAAAAAATTATTACGCTGCTGCAATGCGGGTTGCGATGGATGTGTTGCGGGCAATTGCGGACGCTTTAGAGTTGGACCGCGATTATTTTACGGATAAATTTTCGCACCCAATGGCCCTGTTGCGCGGCAATTATTACCCCGCACGTCCAGATTGGGCAGGGGATAAGGATTTTGGGATCGCGGCGCATACAGATTATGGATGTGTCACATTGCTTGCCACTGATGGGGTTGGCGGGCTAGAGGCGCAAAGCCGAGATGGTCAATGGGTGTCTGTACTTGCGCAACCTGGTGAATTTATCATCAACTTTGGTGAAATGCTGCAAATGTGGACCGATGGCGCGGTGCGTACAACGCCACATCGCGTACGCGGCAGTGATCAGGAACGTATTTCAGTGCCGCTGTTCTTTAACCCCAATTACGATACAAATGTAGCACCATTGGGGTCGGGGAAACATATCCATGCTGGTGATCACTTGACTAAGCGGTTTGAAGAAACTTACGTCCACTTGATGACGGCGTAATCACATTCCTTCGAATTTGATCGATTCACCGCATCCGCAGGCTTCAACGACATTTGGGTTATTAAATTTAAACCCAGCTTCCAGCAGGCTGGTTTCATAGTCGATTTGCGTGCCAAATAGGAACATTTGTGCCATCGGTGCGATGATCACGCGCACGCCATCCTGTTCAACAACTTCATCGTCGGCATCTGGGCCATCAACGTAGTCAAGGGTGTATTCCATTCCTGCACATCCCCCCTTTTTCACGCCAAGCTTCAGGCCCCAGTGGCCATCTTTATCCATCAATTTTTGGATCTGCCCCACGGCTGCGGGGGTCAGGGTGACAGGGGGATTTCCGGGAATGCCAAACATTTACATAAATCCTAGCTCTAAACGCGCTTCATCTGACATCATGTCCATGCCCCAGGGCGGATCCCAAGTTAATTCAACTTCGACGGATTTTACGCCAGCAACGGGTTCAATCGCGTCGTTTAACCATCCCGGCATTTCGCCCGCCACGGGGCATCCAGGTGCAGTCAATGTCATGATCAGACGAACATCATTTTCCGCATTGATATCAATTGTATACACCAATCCCAAATCATAAATGTTGACTGGAATTTCGGGGTCATAAACTGTGCGACATGCCTCAACCACGGCATTAAACAGTGGATGATCAGTAGATGACGGTTCAATCAACGGTGTGCCTTCAAGTGGCGGATTGGGATGTGTCATTGTGCGTTTCGTCCTATTTCCTGACAAAACATATAGGGTATTATTTTCCCAACGTCCAGAGGGGCAAGGCGCAGTTAGTCACCCAAAGGATTGCTGCCCGGCAGGGATAGGTTCGCCACCTGTTCCGCAATGGGGGCCGTGTTCAATGGATGCAAGCTGGATGAAATGTTGTCGCATTCGGCCAAGGGCATCCAGGCGCGATCGCGATAGATTTCTAATCCCGAAAAACGCGCCTTGTACCCCATCTTTGGGCTGTCAGGCACCCAATAGCCTAAGTAGACATAGGGCAGGTCCAATTCTTGGGCCATTTTGATGTGATCCAGAATTAAATAGGTGCCCATAGAGCGGTCTGATAAGTCAGGATCAAAAAATGAATACACCATGGATAGGCCATCGTTCAAAACATCTGTCAAACACACGGCCTTTAGATCGTCATCTTGTTCGTATTCTATCACGCGCGTGCGGATGGGTGTTTCTTCGATCATGGCCGCAAATTCGAACACGTCCATATCTGCCATTCCGCCATCTGCATGACGTGTTTCCAAATATGTTCTGAACAAATCATATTGCTCTTCTGTGGCCCAAGGCGAATTTGTGCGACGTGTTAAATCGCTGTTTTTCTTAGCAACGCGTTTTTGCGATTTGCTAATGTCAAACTTTGAAACATCAATGCGCGCTGACATACAGGCTGCGCATTCCACGCAAGACGGACGATACAATACGTTTTGTGAACGTCTAAATCCCTGCTTTGACAGGCTATCATTCAGGTCCTGAGCGCGATCACCATGCAGGGCCGTGAATAGTTTGCGTTCTTGCCGCCCCTCAAGATATGGGCAGGGTTGCGGTGCAGTTACATAAAATTGCGGTGCTATGGGCAAGGTATGGCGCATAGTGAAAGCCTAACAAGACTTGGATCACTTGGCAATGCGCCAGTTCTGATCCAAGCTGGACGTTAGTAACGGATCTGCGCGCGGTTCACCATGAAGGTTCCGATCACCATATCTGTCAGGCTTTTGCGATCATCGCGCATGACCATCATACCAATTGATAAGAGTTGAACCAAAACAGAAGCAAAGGACACATGAAGGCCAATTGTATGTAAAACTGAAGTGATGAAATCCAAAAGATGGCCGCTTTCATGGCGCAATTCGATTGCCATGATGCGCATGCCGAATGTGGCAGATCCCATGGACAGGGTGGCCGTTCTATAGATGAAATCAATGGCCGCGTAGAAAAATGGAAATAGAAACAGCGACACGAAAAAGGTGAAGGGTGATGTGATAATCAAAATGCCCAACACAATGACGCTGTCAATCGGCCATGCAAAAAACCGTTTCTTTGTAACGCTTTCAAAAATTCATCGAACTCTGCGCGATCTTTGGCGTGGCGTCGACGCTCAAGAAAGGCAAGAAACTCTTCTTGTTCGTTGGCCAAACGGGTCAGTGTGTCATGTTAATACGCATCAAAGGCTTGGTTCCCTGTCGGACGCATCGTCTTGAAATGTGTTGAACGTGAACAACAACGTGATTTTCCAAACATTTTACTCCAAATCATGTAAGCAAGAAGTGCAAGGCCAACTGGCGAAAAGAACATAAAACCTAAGACCATGGCGCCGATCCATGAGCCCTTACCTTTGCGGTCAAGCCATGTCTCGGAGCGTGCAAACTAAGATGGTCTCCAATGCTCTGCAGTATAGTCAGTGGTAGAAGTCATTTTTGACTACGATAGAATGAATGTGAATCTCGTTCACATTACAGCACATGGGTGTAGGATACCCGCCATTTAAGGGAAAATGTTAAGCATTTTTACATTATTTTGATCAGATATAAAATCATATACTTGTACTGATATTTTTTGTGTAAGTAAGTCAGGCGGGATGCGAAAAACATGGCTCGGTGTGCCCGCCGCAACCCAAATTACATCATATTTCAGCAGTGTTTCATCAAAATATATGGGGTAGGGTGTTTTATGGGCCACGGGTGATACGCCCCCGATTGCAAATCCCGTGGTTGTTAGGACGAGGGTAGCATCCGCCTTGCTCAATGTTTCCCCGACAATCGCCTCTGCTTTCCTGCGATCTACCTGTTGCCCACCTGCAGTGATGAATAACACAACCTGACCTGTTGCACCGATTTGGAAAATGATGGATTTTCTAATTTTATCTACATCGCATCCCATCGCATCTGCCGCCATTTGCGCCGTTGTTGCCCCTGCGGTTTCGCGAATTGTATTCTCTAGGCCTAATTTGGCCAATGCGGCTTTGACACGTCTTAGACTTTTGCTCATGCTATCCTCATTCAGGTAAGGATAAGATTGAAAGATCCACATGCATTTCGTAACTGCAATCACCGAAGGCCCCGATGTTTATGATCGGGACGTCTATGATGATATAACGCAACAATTTGGGGAATTGGATCCAAAGCTGCAGCACTTTTTGGGCGCCGTGGCAAGTGTTAGTCCATTTTTGACCGATCTTATGCGCAAAGAGGCGGTTTGGTTACGCGAACGCTTTGACGCGATCGAAATTGATCAATCCATCGAAATTGAAATTACCGATGACATTGGTGTGGCCCTGCGATCTGCGAAACGTCGCGTGGCCTTATGGACCGCATTGTGTGATTTTTCAGGCATCTGGCAAGTGGAACAAGTCTGCGCCACGCTGACCGGTTTTGCAGACCGCGCGGTGCAATGCGCGTTTGATCACGCAATTTCACAACAAATCTTACGTGGTAAATTGCCGGGATTGGCGCGGGATGCACATCCGCACGACACGGGATTGTTCGTCTTGGCCATGGGCAAAATGGGCGCAGGTGAATTGAATTATTCCTCTGACATTGATCTTATCTGCCTATTTGATGAGGCGCGTTTCCCCTTGAATGATTTTTTTGACGCACGGGCCGCCTTGATCAAGGCCACGCGCGCCGCGACGGCCCTTTTAAATGACATATCCAGCGACGGATATGTGTTTCGCACTGATTTGCGCCTGCGCCCTGATCCCGCCGTCACACCTGTTTGTATGGGGGTTGAGGCGGCAGAGCGATATTACGAAAGCCTGGGCCGTACATGGGAACGCGCGGCCTATATCAAGGCGCGTGTTTGCGCAGGGGACCGGATTGCGGGCGAGACGTTTTTGAAATCTATGCGCCCTTTCGTGTGGCGCAGACATTTGGATTTTGCAGCGATTCAAGATGCCCATGCCATGCGATTAGGGTATCGCGAAAAAATCGGTCAAAGCCGCATAACATCCATTTCAAGTCACAATGTAAAACTGGGATTGGGCGGCATACGAGAGATTGAGTTTTTCACCCAAACCCAACAGCTAATCGCAGGCGGACGTGATCCCGATTTGCGGGTGCGGGGGACGAAGGACGGTTTGCAACAACTGGCGGTCAAGGGGTGGATTACGACCGATTTAGCGGATGGTTTGTACCAATATTACCGCGATCATCGGAAATTGGAACATCGCTTGCAGATGGTGAATGATGCCCAAACCCACGATCTGCCCTCAACGGATGCGGGGTTTGAACGCTTGGCCGCGATGATGAATACAGCGCCGGGCGCGTTGAAAACCGCGTTGAAGGATCGGTTTGAAACTGTTCACGATCTGACCGAAGGGTTCTTTGCAAAAGCTCCTGCGCCAGAACCCACTGCGGCAGAAGAAACCGCAGATGAGGAAAAAATCACGCAAAGCTGGCACAGTTATCCCGCATTGCGCAGCGAACGTGCCTATACCCTGTTTCAAGAGTTGCGCCCTGAATTAATGGCGCAGTTGCGTGCCGCGTCCTTTCCAGATCAGGCTTTGGTGGCCTTTGACCGCTTTTTGTCCAAACTGCCTGCAGGCGTTCAATTGTTTTCGTTGTTCCGCGCAAATCCGCAAATGATTGATTTATTGATCGACATTCTTGGCACCGCGCCCAGTCTGTCAGAATATCTTTCTCAAAATGTCCAAGTTTTGGACGCGGTGATTGGGGGCAGCTTTTGGGATGATTGGCCAGGGGAAGCAGAACTGCGGGACCAACTAATTTGGCGTTTGGCGGCCGAAACCGATTACGAACGGCAATTGGACCTGTCCCGCCGTTGGAGCAAAGAATGGCATTTCCGTATTGGCGTCCATGTACTTCGTGGCCTCATTGATGCGGGACAAGCGGGACGGGAATATGCCGATTTGGCGCGGGCCACATTGGGCGGGATTTGGCCCAGTGTCTGTGCGGAATTTGCCCGCAAACATGGGCCGATGCCCGGGCGTGGGGCCGTTGTTCTGGGAATGGGGTCGCTTGGGGCAGGGCGTCTGCATGCGCATTCGGATTTGGATGTGATCGTTATTTATGACGCGGATGGGGTGGACACATCGGACGGGCGCCGCCCATTGCCCGCGCGCACCTATTACGCTCGTTTGACACAGGCCTTGATCACCGCGATGACAGCCCCAATGTCCGAGGGGCGTTTGTATGAAATGGATATGCGGTTGCGTCCATCGGGGAACAAGGGGCCAGTTGCGACCTCTTGGACATCATTTCAGGATTATCAACGAAATGAGGCATGGGTTTGGGAACACCTTGCCCTGACACGTGCTGCGGCGATTGTGGGGCCCGATGATCTGATCCACGATATTGATGCATTTCGCGTGGCTTTGGCCGATTTACGAAATTTTGAAACAGTCGCACCTGCATTATCGAAAATGCGTGCACGGATTTCCTCGGTAAAATCAGATCGCAGCGTGTGGAACTTTAAAATTGGACCTGGTCGCCTGCAGGATATCGAATTGTTTTCGCAGATGGGCAGCCTGCTTGCAGGACAAAAAGAGCAGAGCGTTGCCGCGGGGATCGCGGGGCTTGTTGATTTAGGTATCATTGATCAGGCACAAGGTGACACACTAAAAACTGCATATGAACAATTCTGGACACTACAATTGGGCAGCAAGTTGTTAAGTGAGGGCGCATTTGATCCTGAACTTGTCGGGGATGGCGGGCAAAGTTTTATTCTGGGCCTTAGCACATCGGATCAGCTCGACACATTGCAAAACAAAACTATGTTGCGCGAAGCAGCGGCGCGTTCGATCATCGAAACGGTGTTGCCAGAACCACAGGAGGACGTCGATGAAAGGGGATGAATTTGATCCCAAGGGATTGATTTTCGAGGCCTATCGCATTGATGGGATCACGAAAAGTGAATGTCGCACCATCTTTCTGGATTGGGCGCTTAGCATCCCGATTGAGGCGGATCAAAAATCGATGATCCAAATTTTGCTGGATCGCCATGGGGCAGATGGTCATCCAATGAGCGAAGTTTTGAACGAAGGCCTTGCTACAATTTCCGCCCCCAAACGGCGCGGCGGCTGGCGCAGTCGTAATCGACCACAAACGGATTTGAATTAGCGAGTTGTTAAAACTTGGGGGACATCATATCAATGTTTACTCCGCGGATCATATGACCGCAACACATGATGCACCTTTGTTTAGCTGAATCCAAACTTGGGTGCAACATTGCTTAACGGAGCAGGGATGCGGCCTCGGCGGCCAATGCCTGAATCGCGGACCAATCTTTCGCCGCGATCAGATCGTTGGGCGCTACCCAGCTTCCGCCAACACATAATGTGTTTGATAATCCTAAATATGTCGGGGCATTCGCGGGTGATACCCCGCCTGTTGGGCAAAATTTGACTTGCGGGAGCGGGGCGCCAATCGCCTTTAACGCGGGCGCGCCGCCGTTTGCCTCGGCGGGGAAAAATTTTTGCACGCGGTATCCGCGTTCTAACAGGCGCATCACCTCGCTTGAGGTTGCCGCCCCCGGCAACAGAGGCAAATCCGCTGCTTCACAGGCGTCTAACAATGTGTCGGTCGCGCCTGGGGATACGCCAAATGTTGCACCCGCGTTGACCGCGTTTTCTACGTCCTGTGGGTTCAGCAAGGTGCCTGCACCAACAACGCCGCCCTCTACCTTTGACATTTCGGAAATGACATCCAAGGCGACAGGCGTCCGCAATGTCACCTCTAATACAGGCAGGCCACCTGCCACCAACGCTTCGGCTAACGGACGCGCCGTTGCGACATCATCCAAAACCAGTACGGGGATCACAGGGGCAAGGTTGCACAGCTCTTCGGCTTTCATGCTGGCGGCTTCTGGTGTCATATCATTTCTCCTTAGCGAACGGCAACGCATGCACCATTGGTGGCAAGCCCAACGTTTTCGCGGAACACATCAAACAATTCGCGCCCCAAACCTGCGGAATTTTGGCTCAGGTCCATTGTGGCAACAGGACGTGCGTCAAAATCATCGGCCAAAACCGTAAGCGTCCCATTTGTTGCATCCAGTCGCACCACATCCCCATCTACCAGTTTGGCCAGTGGTCCACCCAAGGCAGCCTCGGGTGAAATGTGGATCGCGGCGGGCACTTTCCCTGATGCACCAGACATACGGCCATCTGTCACGAGTGCCACTTTCAACCCACGATCCTGCAACACGGCCAAGGTGGGCGTCAGGCCATGCAATTCAGGCATGCCGTTGGAACGTGGTCCCTGGAAGCGTACAACCACAATGGTGTCTTCGGTAAACTCACCCTCTTTAAATGCATTTTTAACCGACTCTTGATTATGGAAAACCCGTATGGGGGCCTCGATCAAATGTCGTTCTGGGGCAACAGCGGAAATTTTGATCATGCCTGTCCCCAAATTTCCAGACAGCTGTTTCAAACCGCCCGTTTTCTGAAATGGATCGGTTGAGGGGCGCAGGATTTTGTCGTTTTGGCTCTCTGTTGTTCCTCGCACAAATGTGAGGCTGCTGTCGGTGAGTTTCGGCTCTTGGCGATAGGTGTCCAATCCCTGACCCATGACAGTGATCACATCATTGTGCAACAGTCCTGCATCCAGCAAATCATTGATCATATAACCCAATCCACCAGCCGCATGAAAATGGTTCACATCAGCCAAACCATTTGGATAAACCTTGGCCATCAGCGGGGTAATAGACGAAATTTCATCAAAATCCTCAATCTCAAGCATGATGCCCGCCGCACGCGCCATTGCGGGGAGGTGCAGGACCAAGTTTGTGGACCCACCCGTTGCCATCAAACCAACGATCCCGTTGACAAATGCCAGTTCGCTCAGCACCTGATAGGCGGGTGTGTAATGCTCGCCTAAGGCGGTGATCTCGCTAATTCGCTTGGTGCCTTCACGCGTCAATGCATCGCGCAGATCAGTGTTTGGTTGCACAAAGGATGCACCAGGCAGGTGAAGGCCCATGAACTCCATCAACATCTGATTTGAATTCGCCGTCCCATAAAATGTGCAAGTGCCGGGGCTGTGGTAGCTGGCCATTTCGGCCCGCATCAATTCATCGCGACCCACTTCGCCTTTTGCGAATTGCTGCCTAACCTTGGCCTTTTCTTCGTTTGGCAAGCCAGAGGGCATTGGACCCGCGGGCAAAAAGATGCTGGGTAAAAAACCGAATGTGCCTGTGGCCATAACCAGACCAGGCACGATTTTATCGCAGACACCCAAGTAAATGGCGGCGTCAAATGTGTTATGTGACAGGGCGATGCCAGCAGCCATAGCAATGACATCACGCGAAAACAGGGATAATTCCATACCCATTTGGCCTTGGGTGACTCCATCACACATGGCGGGAACCCCACCTGCCACTTGGGCCGTGGCGCCGTATTCGCGTGCCGCATCTTTGATCAGATCGGGAAAGCGTTGGAATGGCTGATGGGCCGACAGCATATCATTATAGGCCGTCACGATGCCAAGGTTTGGTTGACGTTCGGCCATCAATGCCGCCTGATCTGTTCCCATCGCAGCATAGGCATGCGCCTGATTTCCACAGGTCAAATGCGCGCGCCGTGGCCCCTGATCTCCCAAGGCTTTCATCCGCTTGATATAAGCGGAACGCGTGTGTTTTGATCTGTTTATAATGCGCTCAGTGACGCGGGCGATGGTTGGGTTTAAGGGCATGTTGGCTCCTAAATATGACCAAATTGTTAGCGCTAACGATTGCGTGATACATGAGTGATTTGAAAACTGCAAGCGATGCTTTCGTCGAGATGGGGTGGATATCTCTTTTCTTTGGGGGGGCAAGGGCGTAAAGGACGGATATGACAGATACTGCCCCACTTCCAATTATTCGCTTACGTCCAAACGCGGCTGCACGTGCCATTCGCTTTGGCTTCCCATGGGTTTATGACAACGAATTGGTCATGGATCGCCGCAGTCGCAAAATTGATGCGGGCACATTGGGCATCTTGCAGGATGCAGATCGAGATGATCTGGGTTTGGTGGCGATTAATCCAAATTCAAAAATTGTCGCGCGTGTGTTGGATGGTGACATCAATGCGATGATCGATGTTGATTGGTTTCGGGGTAAGTTTCGGCGCGCGGTAGATTTGCGGTCGCGTTTGTTTGATCGCCCATTTTATCGATTGATCCATGCGGAATCTGATGGCCTGCCCGGTGTGATCATTGACCGCTTTGACGATCATTTCGTTGTGCAACCCAATGCAGCATGGGCAGATCGTTTGTTGGATGCGCTGGTGTATGCCTTGGTGGACGTGACCAACGCGCGCGTTGTGATCAAAAACGCCTCTGGTCGCACTCGCAGGCTTGAGGGGTTGGATGATGTCTCACAGGTTTTGCGCGGTGACATGCCAAGCGTGCCAATTCAGGTGCCCATGAACGGGGCGATTTATATGGCGGATTTGGCAGGGGGACAGAAAACAGGACTATTCTTTGATCAACGCCCCAATCACGCTTTTGCTGCGGGGCTGTCAAACGGTGCGCGTGTTTTGGACGTCTTTTCCCATGTGGGTGGGTTTTCATTGGCGGCACTTGCGGCAGGGGCGGATCATGCCGTGGCGGTTGATGGATCGGCAGCGGCGCTTGATCTTGCGATGCAAGGGTCGGCCGCGATGGGTGTTCAGGACAGGTTCGAAACGCGTCGTGGAGACGCCTTTGACGTCATGACCCAATTGGCGGAAGAGGGGGCACAATTTGACGTCGTTATTTGTGATCCGCCCGCATTTGCATCCTCAAAACCCGCGTTAGAAGCGGGGTTGCGTGCCTATGAACGTGTGGCGCGACTAGCAGCGCAGTTGGTGGCTGATGGTGGATACCTTGGCTTGTGTTCCTGTTCACATGCGGCGGATTTGGCAAAATTCCGTACGGCGTCAATCCGCGGGATTGGGCGGGCAGGGCGGAAATCGGCGTTGATCCACACAGGCTTTGCAGGACCGGACCATCCGCTGCATCCGCAATTGGCCGAAAGCGGTTACCTAAAATCCCTGTTCTTCCGCCTATGAAGCTGCTCATTGATACCTGTGTTTTGTTCCCAACAGTGATGCGGCATGCCTTACTCGGGGTCTGCAGGATCCAAGGTTGGACGCCCCTTTGGTCAGAGCGCATTCTTGAGGAATGGGCCCACTCGGCGCGAAAACTGGGTCCAGAGGGTGAGATACAAGCGCGGGGCGAAATCGCATTGTTGAAGGCCGATTGGCCAAATGCAATTGTCAGCTGGCCCGCCGAAATGGAACGTCAAGTGTGGCTGCCAGATGAGAATGATCGCCATGTTTTGGCGGCGGCAATTGCAGGGTCCGCGGATATGATCGTAACGTTAAACGCCCGTGATTTTCCCAGAGGGTATTTGCGGGAAGAGGGGTTGGACCGCATTGATCCAGATGCCCTGTTGATGCAAACAATTCTGGATAATCCTGAACCAACTGCACAGCTTGCCGACGACATTTTGCAGGTCGCAAACACCTTTCAGGGGGGCGGATGGACAAAACGTGCCCTGTTCAAAAAGGCGCGTTTGCCGCGATTTGCTAAGGCGATTACAGATTAGGGGTTTCTGAGGGCGACGAAATCACCGCGAAATTCAACCGTGTTTGGATTGCTTGCATCTAAGAGTGCCCCTGCGTTTTCGCCATTTGGGCCAAAGATACCGCCCAATATGCGGCCCGTTGCTGTGGTGCCATCAGAAATGCTGCCCGCGCTGGTGAAAGCATATTGTGCCGCATTTGAACAAAAATCGGCGCTGCCGCAGGCCCCAAGGTGGGCAATGTTGGACACATCAATCGTAAGGCCCCATAAATCGGGTTGCCCCGTTTCACCAGATATCGTGTCGTGATTGGATTGCCCCAGAAGTGTGTCATTGCCTGCACCCCTGTGATCAAATCATCGCCTGCGCCTGCGTGAATTTCGTTGTCTGCATCGTTTCCGAACGCATAATCAGATCCACTGCCCGAAAACACGTTTTCGATGATGGTCCTAAATGCAATCGCCTGCTCCTGATCCGCCCGCGATGCGCGCAGGGTCGTTTGCGTAAATTGATCGTCTGACATGACTCAGATATCCCAAGAGTATCCGGATCAGTGTGCCAACTGCGTTAAAAATCGCGAATGTGGGGATTGGGATCGCGAATGGGGTATCCGACTAGAAAATTCAATTTGAGGTTGAGTTTTCTAGCCGCGTCAGGATGAAAAGGTGAAAATGGGTCTGTTTTAGACCAGTTTAGTTTGTGTGGCGCAGTCCATAGACCGCGCCAATGCGTCTTAGCTGCGCAGGATCGAGCGACCCGCATAGATCGCCGTTTCGTCCAACATTTCCTCGATACGGATCAATTGATTGTATTTTGCCAACCGATCTGAACGGGCCAAGGATCCTGTTTTGATCTGACCACAGTTTGTTGCAACGGCAAGATCCGCGATTGTTGCATCCTCGGTTTCACCCGAACGGTGGGACATCACGTTTGTGTAACGGGCGCGATGCGCCATTTCCACAGCGCGCATTGTTTCAGAAAGGGACCCGATTTGGTTTACTTTAACCAACATGGAATTCGCGCAGCCATCCGCAATCCCTTGGGACAGGCGCTCTGGGTTTGTCACAAACAGATCGTCGCCGACCAACTGTACACGATCCCCAATCGCATCGGTCAGTGCTTTCCAACCTGCCCAGTCATCTTCGGCCATGCCATCTTCGATTGAGATGATGGGGTAATCATTCACAATCGCTTCAAGATAAGCCACGTTTTCATCCGAGCTTAGCGTTTTGTTTTCACCTGCTAAGACATATTTTCCATCTTTGTAATATTCGGTCGAGGCGCAATCTAGGGCCAGATAGATATCTTCGCCCGGTGCATATCCCGCCTTTTCAATCGATTTCAAAACGAAATCTAACGCGTCACGGGTCGAACTTAGGTTCGGGGCAAATCCTCCTTCGTCGCCGATCCCTGTGGACAGACCCGCGGCAGAAAGTTCCTTTTTCAAGGTGTGGAACACCTCTGATCCCATGCGCACGGCTTCGCGGATGTTTGTCGCGCTGACGGGCATGATCATGAATTCTTGGATATCAATGGGGTTGTCCGCATGTTCGCCACCATTGATGATGTTCATCATTGGAACAGGCAAAACGCGCGCAGACGTGCCGCCGATATAGCGATATAGCGGCTGACCCGTGAAATCCGCCGCGGCCTTGGCCGTTGCCATGGATACACCCAAAATCGCGTTTGCGCCCAAACGGCCTTTGTTCGCGGTGCCGTCCAATTCGATCATTGCGGCGTCAATTGCCTCTTGCTCGACCGCTTCAAATCCGACCAATGCATCCGCGATTTCGCCGTTTACTGCATTTACTGCTTCCAGAACACCTTTGCCCATGTAACGTGATTTATCGCCATCGCGTTTTTCAACCGCTTCATGCGCACCTGTTGACGCACCAGAAGGCACCGCCGCACGACCCATCGTTCCATCTTCTAATGTGACGTCCACTTCCACCGTTGGATTGCCGCGGCTGTCCAAAATCTCTCTGGCGTGAATATCGATGATTATGCTCATGTCGGTACCTTTTATTAACACTGTTGCGGGGGCTTTAGCAGGTTCTTTTCACAAAGTGAATGCATTCTGTTAGCGGTAACGGGAAAGATAACGCTAACGATTGCGCAAACATGTCACTTTAGGAAATTTCGCATGTTGCGCGGACCCGTTCGCGCCAGAATGTATAAAGCCCAGAAGCGATTACTATCGCGCTACCCACCCATGTCAGTAGATCAGGGCGTTCCCCTAAAAACGCCATTGCCAACAAGGTCGAGAATATCAAACGGGTATAGCGATAGGGGGCCACGGTTGAAGCTTCTGCAATGCGTGTTGAAATGATGATCGCAAAATATCCCAGCACGGCTGTTATGATCGCGACGAAGATATAGACCCATTCAACCGCGTTTGGTTGGATCATGTGATCAGAGAATGGCCAAATCAAAACCCCCGCTGTTCCCATCGCAAAAAATCCATAAAACCCGAAAGATGAAGAATGCAGCGTCGTTTTAATAACCCGCATTAACATGTCGCGAAGCGCCAACATCGCAACCGAGATGACCGCATAAACCATGCCAATCTGAAAATCCGCAGCGCCGGGGCGCACGATCAGCAAAACACCGCCAAATCCAATCAAAATGGCGGCCCATCTACGAATACCAACGCGTTCGTTCAAAAACAAAACCGCGCCCAAAGTTACAAACAGTGGTATCGCCTGAATAATCGCGGCAAGGCTGGACAGTGGAATGCTCACAATCGCCAGAATAAAAAGGGCAGCCCCAAAGAAATCACAAACAATGCGGATCAAAACCAAACGATCACAGGTCTGTGCGGTGAACAAAGGCGTGCGGATCGCCATTGCCCAAAACGCAAAGGCTATTGCACCGCCATAGCCCACTAAAAATAGGATTTGATGTGGTGGCATGACAGGACCCAGAAACTTCAGAAACAAATCCTCGATCGCGAAAAACGCCATTGATGCAATCATCATGGCGATCCCCCGGATATTGTCGTTGCTCATGTTTTGGCTTTCTTATTCAGTGGAACCCCATAAAGTTCCATGCGATGCCCTTTCAGAGTATAGCCCAATTTCTGCGCAATCTTTTCCTGCAGCGCTTCAATCTCTTCATCCATGAATTCGATCACTTCGCCCGTGCTCAGATCGATCAGATGGTCATGATGGTCGCGATCTGCGTCTTCGTAACGGGCGCGTCCATCCCCGAATTCATGTTTGTCCAAAATGCCCGCTTCTTCGAACAATTTCACGGTGCGATAAACGGTTGCGATTGAAATTGAACTGTCTTCACGCGACACACGTGCATAAAGCTCTTCTACATCGGGGTGATCATCAGATTGTTCCAATACGGATGCAATGACGCGGCGCTGATTGGTCATCCGCACCCCATGTTCCTCGCATCGTGTCAAAATTGTTCCCATGATTTGGATATCTCTTATCTCATCCCTGCCGTCAATCGCATTTCAGATTTATAATAGATCAGGTTCGCGTCCCAAACGTTTCGCCAATGGCGCGATTGTTAATCCTTGAACGATGATCGAGAATATGACAACGACATAAGTCGCAGCCAAAATCATAGCTTTCCATTCGCTATCAGGCAGGGACAGCGCAAGAGCAACGGAAATCCCCCCCTTTAGCCCGCCCCAAGTCATAATGGGGACAATGCCATTTGAAAATTCTTAGCGTCGTTGTAGCAGAAACACAGGGATCGAGATGGCCGCAAAACGCGCCAGTAGCGCCAATCCAATCGACAAGACACCAGTTATCAAAACGTCAAAGTCAAAGGTGACGCCGAACACCTCAAACCCGATCATCAGGAACAAAACCGCGTTTAGGATTTCATCAATCAGTTTCCAAAATGCATCGACATAATCTCGTGTTTCGGCACTCATCCCATGTTTTGCACCGATATCACCAATCAACAGTCCCGCACACACTGCCATGATCTGGGCCGAAACATGTAGCCACACAGACAATTGGTAACCCCCAAAGGCCAGTGCCAGTGTCAAAAGCACCTCAAGCGGATAATCATCAATTTTGCGCATGACGCGAAACACCAACCATCCCAAAAACAGGCCAATCACGGTACCGCCAACGGCTTCTTGTACAAATAGGATCGCCGCATCACTGATCCCACTGCCATGCCCATGATCCGATGGAAAGGCCAAGCCGACCAAAACCAAAAACACCACATAGCCAACGCCATCATTAAATAGGCTTTCGCCTGCGATTTTTGGTCTCGAGCGTTTTTTTCAGATTGGAGGCCCGCAACACGCCCAATACTGCAACAGGGTCAGTTGGCGAGATGAGAGAGCCAAAGACCAGCGCAACTAAAAGGGGCAGGCCAAACATCAGATGTGCGCCCACCCCAAAAACAAGCGTGGACAGCGCAACGCCCAATGTCGCCATCAATAAGATTAGTGACCATTGTTTTTGTAGGTCTGATAGTT
>JAFMKS010000004.1:1553-19202 GCA_017852835.1 Paracoccaceae bacterium | reverse complement strand
GCGAAAAAAGCGTGAAAACCCTCTTGACCCTCGGTGTGTCTTGGCGTCCTGTCGGCGCATGAAACAACAAAAGACTATGGATGTTACAGGCGCAGCTTTGTTGGTGGGTTTTGCCGTTGTGCTGGCCTTTAACCAAGTTGTGATCAAGGTGACCAACGATGGCTTTCAACCTGCGTTTCAGGCAGGACTACGCTCGGTTGGCGCGCTTGTTTTGATTTGGGCTTGGATGACGTGGAAAACCCAATCCGTGCGCCTGCCTCGACGTTTATGGCCCGTGGGGACATGGGCGGGTTTTTTGTTTGCTGCCGAATTCATATGCCTATTCACCGCGCTTGATTTAACCTCGGTCGCGCGGGTCAGCATTTTGTTTTATTCGATGCCTGTTTGGTTGGCAATATTCGCGCATTTTCTGCTGCCCGGGGAACAATTGACACCCGCACGTGCGCTGGGTTTGGCCTTGGCCATGGCTGGGGTCACTTGGGCCGTGTTGGAACGTGATCCTGTGACTGGGGGCAGTATATTGGGTGATGTCTTGGCCATTATTGCAGCACTGTCATGGGCGGCGATTGCGTTGACCGTGCGTTTATCACGCTTGCGCGAAGAAACGCCTGAAACCCAACTGTTCGTCCAGCAATTGGTTGCGGCACCAATATTGATCGGATTTGGATTGTGGGTGGGGGATCCGATTACAGATCCCACAACGCTGCATTGGGCAGGGGTGATGTACCAAACGGTGATTGTGGCCTTTGCTGGATTTTTGTTGTGGTTCTATTTAGTTGCGAAATATTCTGCATCTGGCGTTGCCTCATTCAGCTTTCTATCCCCCGTGTTTGCGGTGTTCATGGGGTGGGGGATTTTGGGCGAACGCATCGGTATGGGCACATGGGGTGCGTTGATCCTGGTCTCGCTTGGGCTGATCCTGATCAATCGGAAACGCGCATGACCCGCTATCCTGATCTTTATGTGCTGCGCCACGGTGAGACAGAGTGGAACCGCGAAGGCATATTCCAGGGTGTGCACGATTCACCACTGACGACCATGGGGCGCGAACAGGCGGCGCATCAGGGTAAAATTTTGGATCGTGTGATTTCGGATTGGTCCGGAGTCGATATCTATTCCAGCCCGCAAGGACGCGCCAAAACTACGGCCGAAATTGCATTGGCCGGGGTGAACCGAACCGCTGACTTACATGAGGCGTTGCGAGAGGTGGATACAGGTGATTGGGCGGGGCTTCATATATCCGACATCATTGATGCCGACTCCAGAATGGCCAAACCTTATACGGTTAAATGGCTTAGCGCTTATTTCTCATCGCCGAACGGGGAGGGCTATGAAGTGTTCAAAGCGCGTTTGCTGGAATTTTTAGAGGCGTTGCAAAAGCCAACTGTCATCGTCACCCATGGAATGGTTGGCTTTGTCTTGCGTGGGTTATACCTTGGCCTGACGTTTGAACAAATGGCGGGTCAAGTCGGTGGACAGGGCGTTGTTTTTCACCTGTCTGATGGTCGCGAAACTGTGTTGAAGGATTAGGTGCCACAAAAGGTTGCCTTCACCACCTGATGCGGTTTTGGCGCGGCCATGTAGTCAACATGCGTTTCGAACGGTCGGGTTACCGCACCCAACATGGCGTGAAACGGGTCAAAATCTCCATTTACGGCTGCGGTGATCACAGCCTCCACCTGATGATTGCGGGGGATGACGGCCGGGTTTGATTGGCGCATAAGGTCTGGATCACGACGTCCTGTGGTTTCTGCATGCCAGCGAGTTAACCACTGATTAAGGTCACTATTTTCAGTTTCAGTGATGCTTTTGCATTGCGCTGTAAGGCTATGAAATAAAATGGTAAAATCAAAGTCATGATTTTGTGCAATGTTGAGGAGATCACGCGCCAGTTGCGCATCTGTTTCGGTCACTTCGGCAACCCCCAATTTCGCGGCAAATACGGTGATCCATTCTTTTTGGATCATTTGGGGCATGGCGTGAATTGCCTCGGTAAATACCTTAACTGAGTCCTGTTGATCAGGCATTAGGGGCACCATGGACGTTGCCAGCTGCGCCATATTCCACACGATGATGTCAGGCTGATTGGCATAGGCATAACGCGCTTGTTGATCGATTGAGGAAAAGACGCACATCGGATGATAGGCATCCATAAAGGCGCAAGGCCCATAATCAATGGTTTCGCCTGAAATGGAACAATTGTCGGTATTCATGACGCCATGAATAAACCCAATGCCCATCCATTTTGCAATCAACCGCGCCTGTGCCGCTATCACGCAGTTCAGGAAATCCAGGGGTGTTTCCGCATCAGGATAATGGCGATCACGGGCATAGGTAAACAGCGTTTGCAGTCCCTCAATATCCCTTCTGTGGGCGAAGTATTGAAACGTCCCAACGCGCAGATGACTGCGCGCGATGCGGGTCAAGACGGCGCCAGGTAAAATAGTTTCGCGATAAACAGGATCACCGCTACTGACTGCGGCTAGGGCGCGGGTGGTTGGAATGTCCATGGCGTGCATCGCCTCGGACACCAGATATTCGCGCAACACTGGACCCAGCCACGCGCGTCCATCTCCACGTCGGGAAAAGGGTGTACGCCCTGATCCCTTCAGTTGAATGTCAAAACGTGTGCCTGACTGATCAATCACCTCGCCCAGCAATAGGGCGCGACCATCTCCCAATTGGGGATTGAAATACCCGAATTGGTGCCCTGAATAGGCCTGCGCCAGCGGCGCTGATCCGTTCGCAGTCTGATTGCCAGAAAAGACACCTGCAATCTCGGTCTTATCCTCTGCGACAATGCCCAGTTCACGGGCCAGATCGCTGTTCCATACGATGAGGGCAGGGTTGCTTACGGGTTCTGCCCCCTGCATATGATGAAAATGCGTGGGTAAATTTGCATAGGTGTTGTCGAATGGGATCTGCATTTACCGCTACCTAAAGTTTCAGGAACATATATCCATATTTCTCGCGCAATTCAAAACCCATATCACGATAAAGCGATTGCGCCGCCAGATTGTTGTGATCGACTTCTAAGGTGATCAAAATGATACCTGCTACTTTTAGCGCAGCGATGCTTTCGCGTAACGCAATTGTTCCCAATCCCCGACCGCGCATCTTAGGACATAGGTAGAGTTCGTCCAAGATCGCTTCTGCGCCCCCAAATTCGATAGACCACCCATAGCAAAATATCACGTAGCCCACATCAACACCATGTTGTGTGATGATATGAACATCACCGTGGGGCGAACCGTTGAGGAGGGGTGAAATTGCACGCAGGCGATGTGCGTGATCAATCTTGATCCCTTCGAATGCGTGGTAGTCAGCGACCCAGGACAACAGCTGATTCAGGTCACTTGGCTGCGCAGGGCGCAAAACACTCATAAACGCCCCAAACGCTCTGTCAGCAGGTCAAAAAATCCATCGGCATCCAAGTCTCCGATAAACATTGCATTGGGATCACGATCAGACACGCGCCACCAATCCGCAACGGTCATGCCCAAGGTTAGGTCCGATTTTGTTTCAACCTCGACATTCACATAACGGCCCGTGAATAGTTTTGGATTGATCAAATAGGCGATCACTGTTGGATCATGCAGCGGTGCGCCGTCTGATCCATATTTTTCACGATCAAAGCGTTCAAAGAAATCCGTCATTTCCGCAACGGCGATCCCGACAGGGGTGCCAAGCGCGCGAAAACGATCATTGCGCTCTTTGGTCACCAATGCCTTATGCGTGACATCCAGTGGCATCATAGTGATATTTGCGCCAGATTTTAAAACGATTTCTGCGGCTTCTGGATCTACGTAAATGTTGAATTCGGCCGTTGGGGTGATGTTACCCACCTCGAAATAGGCGCCGCCCATCAAAACAACCTCTTGCACGCGTTCAATGATATCAGGGGCCTTATTAAAGGCGGCGGCGATGTTTGTCAGGGGTCCCAACGGGCAGAGTGTGACAGTCCCCGCGGGTTCCGTGCGCAGGGTTTCAATGATGAAATCAACCGCGTGCTGATCCTGTAGCGGCATTTCAGGGGCGGGTAATGTGGGGCCATCCAACCCCGTTTTTCCATGCACATGTTCTGCGGTAACCAGTGTCCGTTCCAGCGGTCGTTTGGCGCCTGCGAATACGGGCACATCGGTTTTTTGCGCCAATTCGCAAATGATGCGGGCATTTTTTTGTGTCAAATCCAATGGAACATTTCCTGCAACGGCGGTGATGCCCAAAACATGCACTTTCTCTGGGCTGGCCAGTGCGAGCAGGATTGCAACGGCATCATCCTGACCAGGATCTGTATCAATGATTATGTTACGCGGTGCCATGTCATTCCCTTAGGTTGTCCAAGTCTGTGATCGCAGGTTAAGCAGATGGGTGCAAGGGGCATCAATATAGTTGATATTACGCCTAGGATTTTTCCTTTGCTTTCGCTGCATTCCACAGGGCGTCCATTTCATCAAGGTCTGACTGATAGGGTGATTTGCCGCGCTTTTTCAGCTCTGCTTCGATGAAATGAAATCGTCGTGTAAATTTGCTGTTTGCGTGGCGTAATGCCTCTTCTGGATCAATCCTCAAATGGCGACCCAGATTTGCGATCACGAACAACAAATCACCGTATTCCTCGGCCAAATGGTCAGGATTACTTTCCGTTTGCGCCTCGCTTAGCTCTCGCGCCTCTTCCACAATTTTGTCGACCACCATTGAAATATCGGGCCAGTCAAAGCCCACACGTGCGGCGCGCTTTTGCAATTTGACCGCGCGCATCAGGGCGGGCAGGCCAAGGGCGACATCATCCAATACACCACCACGTTTTTTGGCGGCGCGTTCGGCTGCTTTGATTTTTTCCCAATCTTGGGTTTGTTGATCGGCTGATTTATCGCGGCTTTCGTCGCCAAAGACATGTGGGTGACGCGCAACCATTTTGTCACTAATGTCGTTTGCGACATCGTCGAAATCGAACAGCCCAGCTTCAGATGCCATTTGCGTGTGATAGACCGATTGCAATAGCAAATCCCCCAATTCACCACGCAGTTCGGACCAATTTTCACGTTCGATTGCGTCTGCGACCTCATAGGCCTCTTCGATGGTGTAAGGTGCGATTGTTTCAAAGGTTTGTTCGATGTCCCATGGACAGCCCGCATCTGGATCGCGCAGGGCGCGCATGATTTCGACGAGGCGGGGCATCCCCCCTTTGGGGTTTTTGATCAAATCCTCATCATAGGCCATTGCCTTTCCTCTCAAACTTGGGTCAGATGCATGGATACGGATTTATCAGGGTAAAGAAACGATGCCAATCATCAATCGGATTGCAGAATATCAAACGGACATGATGGGCTGGCGCCGTTATTTGCATGAAAACCCAGAATTGGGTTTGGAATGCCATGAAACGGCGGCGTTCGTGGTTGAGCGTCTAAAGGAATTCGGCGTTGATGAAATCCATACGGGAATTGCCACATCAGGTGTCGTTGCCATTATCAATGGTACGGGTACAGGACCAACCATTGGTCTGCGTGCGGACATGGATGCCTTGCCCATGAGTGAACAAACCGGCGCAGAATGGGCGTCAAAAAAGGACGGTTTGATGCATGCCTGTGGCCATGATGGTCATACGACCATGTTGTTGGGCGCTGCAAAATACATGTGTGAAACACGGCGTTTTGCAGGACGCATTGCGCTAATTTTTCAACCTGCCGAGGAAAACGATGGTGGCGGGCGCATTATGGTGGAAGAAGGCATGATGGAGCGCTTTGACATCAAAGAGGTCTATGGCATTCACAATGTGCCCAATCATCCAATGGGGCATTTTTTCACAACACCTGGTCCCCTGATGGCGGGGGCGGATACGTTTCATATCAATATCACGGGGCGGGGTGGACATGGCGCTTATCCCCATGAAACACGCGATCCTGTGATGGCGGCAGTTCAAATTGCCCAAGCCTTTCAAACAATTGTGACACGTAATTTGCATCCCATTGATAAATTGGTGATTTCTGTGACACAAATCCACACTGGAACCGTGGATAATGTGATCCCAGAGACAGCCTATATGAACGGCACGGTGCGCTATTTTAATCCTGACGTGCAAGTCATGGTCAAGCAACGCATGGGGGAAATTTGCGCAGGCCTTTCCGCGGCCATGGGGGTTGAAGTGGATTATGAGTATCGCGAAGGGTACCCACCCACGATCAACCATGCCGATCAGGCCGCATTTGCCACGGATGTTGCGCGTGACGTTGCGGGGCATGCCGCCGTTGACGGGAACACGGGCGTTGAAATGGGCGCCGAAGACTTCAGTTACATGTTAGAAAGCCGCCCTGGCGCCTATTTATTCATGGGAATTGGTGATGCGGCGGGACTGCATAACACACATTATGATTTCAATGACGATGCCCTGCCACATGGGGCGTCGTTTTTTGCACGCCTTGCGGAACGTGCCTTGCCTTTGGGATGATGCCCTTTTACGCGTCAGCCCATCCACCCACCCCTGCCACGACAAAGGGCATTTGCTATGGCATTAGAAGATGCAAAAACTCAAATTGATCACGCCTTCATGCGCGAAGACGCGCGCGGGCTAAGCTATGAAAACGCCTTTGCAGGCGCGGTTTCATTCCTGCGCCGTAAATACACCAAGGACCTGAGCGGTGTTGATTTGGCGATCACAGGCGTCCCCTTTGATCAGGCAGTGACCAATCGCACAGGCACGCGTTTGGGGCCACGTGCGCTGCGCGAGGCGAGCACATTGCAACCCTATGATCCGCCCTATGGTTGGGGATTTGATCCACTGGGCGAATTTGCCATCGTAGATTATGGGGATTTGGCCTTTGACTACGCAAAGGTGTCCGAATTTCCTGCAACCCTAAACGCGCATATCAAACAGATCCTTTCCCAAGATGTGTCAATCATCACCTTGGGTGGGGATCATTACATCACGCTTCCCATTCTTCAGGCTTATGCCGAAAAGTTTGGCGCGCCCTTGTCCGTTTTGCAATTTGACGCCCATTCTGACACTTGGCCCGATGATGATTACGACCGCATCGATCATGGAACCATGATGTATAAGGCCGTGAAAAAAGGATTGGTTGATCCATCACGATCCGTCCAACTGGGCATTCGCACGCACAATGACTTGGACTTGGGGTTTCATGTGATTGACGCACGCGAAGTGCATGAAAGCAGACCAAGCGATATCGCCCAAAAGATCAAAGGTATCCTTGGGGATCACCCGACGTATCTGACATTTGACATTGATTGTTTGGATCCTGCCTTTGCCCCAGGTACGGGGACGCCCGTTTGGGGGGGGCTAAGTTCGGGGCAGGCCGCCATCATTTTGCGCGATATCGCGGGTATAAACCTGATCGGCGGTGATATTGTTGAGGTATCACCCACCTTTGACCCAACTGGGGCCACTGCGGTCGCAGGGGCACATGTGGCAATGGAATTAATCGCACTGTGGTGTTGGAATAAACGCGCGAATGCCACTTGACCTTCGCACACCAATCGCGACATTAGCGCCATGGTACCGATAGACAAATTAGAACAGATCAAACAACGCTTTGAGTTTCTTGAAGCGAAAATGAACAATGGCGCGGCGGGCGAAGATATCGCCAAGCTGGCAAAAGAATATTCAGAGCTGCGTCCAGTCGTGGAACAAATCGGAGAATATCAAACGCTGCTCTCCGATCTGAAAGAGGCGCAATTGATGCTGGATGATCCTGATATGAAGGATTTGGCCGCAGAAGAATTGCCAACGATCAAGGCACGTATCCCAGAAGTGGAACATGCACTGCAATTGGCGCTGCTGCCCAAGGACGCTGCCGATGCGCGTCCGGCAATGTTGGAAATTCGCCCCGGTACCGGCGGGGAAGAGGCCGCTTTGTTCGCAGGTGATCTGCTGCGCATGTATCAACGTTATTGCGATGCGCGCGGTTGGACGTTCGATGTGATCGAAGAACAACAAAGCGAAATCGGCGGTATCAAAGAGGTTGTTGTGCATATCAAAGGCGAAGGCGTCTTTGCGCGCATGAAATACGAAAGCGGTGTACACCGCGTGCAACGTGTTCCTGAAACCGAAAGTGGGGGTCGTGTGCATACTTCTGCTGCAACGGTTGCAGTACTACCCGAGGCAGAGGACGTGGACATTTACATTGATGCAAATGATCTGCGCATTGATACAATGCGATCCTCGGGTGCAGGTGGGCAGCACGTGAATACCACGGATTCTGCGGTGCGGATCACGCACCTTCCGACAGGGTTGGTTGTGACCAGTTCGGAAAAATCGCAACACCGAAATCGTGAGATTGCGATGCAGGTTCTAAAAACGCGCCTTTATGATATGGAACGCCAACGCGTACATGATGAACGTTCGGCAGATCGTAAATCTCAGGTTGGGTCAGGAGATCGGTCTGAACGCATTCGCACTTATAATTTCCCCCAAGGCCGCATGACGGATCACCGTATTAACCTAACGCTCTATCGTTTGGATCAGATCCTAGCGGGTGATTTGGATGAAATCGTGGACGCACTGACAGCGGATGCGCAGGCGGCGATGTTGGCCGAATTAAACGGATGATCTTGCGCGCATTGATCGCACGTGGCACATCCGCGTTGGATCAGGGGGGCATTCCTAATGCAGCGCGGGACGCCCGCCTATTGGCCGCACACGTGTGCGTTATTGATCCGTCGCGTGTAACTTTGCATGAAATGGACGAGGTGTCGGAGGCCGCGATCGCGCGATTTGACGACGCGATCACGCAACGTCTAAACCACCGTCCTGTGTCACGCATTATTGGGGTGCGGCAATTTTGGGGCCGCAATTTTCAAGTTACGGATGATGTTCTGGACCCACGAAGTGACACCGAAACATTGATTGCCGAGGCGCTTCAGACACCTGCAAAACGTATTTTAGATTTGGGAACAGGTAGCGGCATTTTGGGCATCACCCTTGCGGCGGAACAGGTGGATGCCGTTGTGGTCGTGACGGATATTTCCAAGGCGGCGTTGTTGGTTGCGAAAACCAACGCAAAACGACACCACGTCGAAGATCGGATTGAATTTATTGAGTCAGATTGGTTTGACAGTTTGCATGGTAAATTTGACCTGATCATCTCGAACCCGCCCTATATTGGCAAAAATGAATTAGAGGGGCTGGAACCAGATGTCATTGACTATGATCCCATCATCGCCCTGACGCCTGGTGAAGATGGATTAGCACCCTATCGTATTATTGCGAGACAGGCCCAAAATTACCTACAAGAAAATGGTCGGGTGATCGTTGAAATTGGGCATTTACAGGGGAAAGATGTCAAAAACCTGTTCCTACAGGCAGGGTTTTCGGGTGTGCAGATTCTGCAAGATTTAGAGAGCAAAGACCGCGTAATTGTGGCAAAACACTCCGTTTAATCGGATTTGTGTCGGAAAATGTGGGAAATTTTAACGAAAATTGCATTTGCCCCTTGTATCGTGCTGTCAATCAGGGGTATCAGGTCTATGTTGGTCGACAGACGTGCATCTTTGCACCGCGCTAACTTTTACCGTAAATCGCTGGTTCGTTACGATCACATTCTGAACCGCGCCATGAACTCTAATTGACTAGGGCTGGAAAGCTTAAATGAGATCCTCAAAATCGCGTTCGCGTTCAAAGCAGAACCGCAATAACCGTTCCGTTGGCAATGTCATAAACCGTGTCTTTGACAGCTCCGGCCCAGAGGGCAAGGTGCGTGGCACGCCGCAACAGATCATCGAAAAATACAATCAATTGGCACGTGATGCACAATTGGCCAATGACCGTGTTGCCGCCGAAAACTTCCAACAACACGCCGAACATTACTTGCGCCTACTGAGTGAAGCGCAGCGTGAAATGGATGCCCGCCGCGAACAACAGGAACGCGATAACCGCGAACGTCAGGCACAGCGCGACCGTGAACGTCAAGCGCGTGAAGAAACGGGCGATACAATGGTTACCACGGATGATGCATTTGGTGCATCTGATGATTTTGCAAGCGGGGATCAACCCATTGTTGATGCGATGCCTATCATGGACGATAAAATACCCGTCGCTGCAGAGGCGGCACCCGCCGACGGCAACGCAGAAAAATCCAAAAAACCGCGCAAACCCCGTGCGCCCCGTCCGAAAAAGACGGATGCTGCGGATGAGGGTGGGGAGCAACCAACACCCCCAAGCGAAGCTGCAGAATAAAAAAATAGGCCGCATGATGCGGCCTTATTTTTTGGTAACCTCGCGGGCCAATGCGCAAAACCCCTCAAGCGGGATTTGTTCGGCACGGTCTGTGGGTTTGATCCCCGCAGCAATCAGTCGATCTTCGATATCAGATGCGATGCCTTTTAAGGATGCGCGCAACATTTTGCGGCGTTGATTAAAGGCGGCCGCAACCACACGCTCCAACACCTTGGCATCCGCAACAAAGCGGGGGCGTTCCAGTGCGGTTAGATGCACCACGGCGCTTGACACTTTGGGGGGTGGCGTAAAGGCACCTGGCGGCAAATTGACCGCGATCCGCGCATCCGCCCGCCACGAAGCGAGGATGGCCAAACGGCCATAGGCTTTGCTGCCCGGTTTTGCTACGATGCGTTCAGCAACCTCTTTTTGGAACATCAATGTCAAGGATTGCCAAAAGGGGGGCCATTGGGGCGGTGTTAACCAACGCACCAACAGTTCTGTGCCCACGTTGTAGGGTAGGTTTGCAGCCACGCGAATGGGAGGGGTTAGATGGTTCAGGGGATCAACCTCAAGCGCGTCACCTTCGATAACCTCTAGGCGATCGGGATAGGCAGCGGATATTTCCTCAAGCGCAGGAATACAGCGGTGATCTTTTTCAATGGCCAATACGCGGCGCGCCCCTTCGGATAATAGCCCGCGGGTTAAGCCACCTGGGCCCGGCCCAATTTCCAGCACGTCGCATTCACAAAGATCGCCCGCAACACGCGCGATTTTCGCCGTGAGATTTAGATCCAGCAGAAAATTTTGTCCCAGCGATTTTCGTGCGCTTAACCCGTGGTTTGCAATCACATCACGCAAAGGGGGGAGTTGATCAATCGCGCTCATCTTTGGCCCATTTGCGCGGCCAATTTCAGCGCAGCAATCATTGAGGAGGGGTTCGCGATATTTTGCCCTGCAATGTCAAACGCCGTCCCATGATCAGGAGAGGTGCGCACAAAACTCAGCCCCAAGGTGACATTCACGCCCCCATCAAAATCCAATGTTTTGATCGGGATCAACGCCTGATCATGATACATGGCGATGGCCGCATCATATTTGGCGCGTGCGCGTGCATGAAACAGGGTATCCGCGGGATGTGGCCCTGTGAGTAGCATACCTTCAGCCTGTAGTTTTTCAATTACGGGTCGGATGATGGCGTTATCCTCTGTGCCCACACGCCCATCTTCACCGGCATGCGGGTTTAGCCCTGTGATCGCCATGCGCGGTTCGGCAATACCAAATTGCGTGCTCAGCGAATGATGCGTGATGCGAATTGTTGTTTCTAATAATTCGGATGTTAGGGCATTTGGTACCTGTTCAAGGGGGATATGAATGGTTGTCGGCACAACGCGTAAATCGGGCGAGGCCAGCATCATCACCACGTTCGTTTTTTGATCAAGATGCGCCAAAAACTCTGTGTGTCCGGGGTGTTTGAAATCCGCCCCTTTTTGCAAAACCGATTTGGCGATAGGCGCGGTACACAGGGCGTGCCCCAATCCCTGCTGCACCAGTTGCACACCACGTTCCAAAACCTGCACCACATCACGTGCGTTCGACAGATTGGGGTGTCCCAATTCCAGAGCGTCGCGGAACGGATGGTTCAGGATCGGCAGTGCAGTTGCACAGTGGTGCTTCGCCTCGGCAGGGTCATCAATGACCACATAAGGCAGGTCAAGTGGTAGAAAATGCGGATCACCGATCATGCACATAGGGACAGCGCCGCGCAGTTCATTCCACGCCTTTTGCACCACCTCTGATCCGATGCCCGCAGGATCGCCGCAGGTAACTATGATTGGTCTATCAATCATTTATAGACGATACGCGCATCATCGCGCAGATTTTCCAAATAGCTATCCGCATAGCTGCCCAAGCGCTGGTTCAATAGGCCGTCACGGATCTGGGCGAGGTCTTGTTCCTCTAAATCAAGGGTCTGGCTGCGGCTACACATCATGATCAACGTTGTTGTAGGCTCCTGTGTTGCGATCACATATTCGTTTTCATCCAAGTTTGTGAGGATATTGCGGGTGGGGCCATCAATTGCAGCACGTTTGACAGTTTTGCGTTTTAGAACGTGATTTGGATTGCCCTTGGCCCATCCGTAAAGATCATCGCAATGATTGATGTTTGAGCGGATTGCCTTTATATTTTCAAGTTCTGAGCTGGGCAGGGCATAACGCAAATAATCAACGCTGTCGGGTAGGGGACGACGATATGCGGTTTCACGAATGCCGCGCAGTTGGAACAGCGCCAGCGCATTTGGAATGCTAAGTGGGTCAGTGACCTCGCCCGGGGCTAGGCCAAAGATCAAGGGTTGCAACACACCCGGCAACGTATCCAATTTTTGCCAAGTCACGCGTCCACCAAATTCGCGGGTTGGGGCGTCAGAAAACTCACGTGCCGCATCGGAAAAGGCGTCAAAGGATCGGATTTTTGACAATTCGCGGGCACGTTCGCGCACCTCTTGTTCTTGGCCGGGTTGCATGGCCATGATGATTTCGGTTAGCAGAACTTCGATACTGCTTCCTGATTTTTTGGCATTTGCACTGCGTTCAACCTGCGCCTCGTCAACATTGGCCTGCGCGCCAAAGCGTGCGCGCACGACCTCTCGCCACAGCAATTGGTTGGCTATGAATTCACGTGGCGTATCTACTGAAATCCCCGCGCGTTCCAGTTCAGCGGCAAATTCATCAAAGGCCACATTAAACCGTTGGGCAAAAGATTCGAGTTCGAATTGCAATTCTTCTTCACTGACGCGAATGCCCAGTTGATCCGCGGCTGCCTTTTTCAGGCGCTCTTCGATCAACTGTTTGGGCGCAAGCTCATCAGGAACGCCTGGAAAACGCATGGCTTCCAAAAACATTGTGCGTTGCTTTAACTCGTAGTTTGTGATCGCTTGGTCATTAACAAGGATCGCGGCCGAAAATAAATTTTGCGCCGCAACGCCCAATGGGGCGAGTGTCAGGCCAAGAGCGATTAGGCTGGTGCGAATTAAGGTTTTAATGTTCATCTGCCTGTTCCACATGATGTCTTGATCGCGCGACTTACGCCCCCTGTGCTAAAGCCTTTTAACGCAATGGAAAAGCCAAAACTTGTTTGCGGCGGTGAAGTACCAAGATCAGTAAAGCGACGATCCGCAGAAAAAACAAAACTTGCACATTGTCCGTCCCATTTTACACCGATCCCTGCCGTTGCCAGTGAATCCGCCTTTAGATCATAACGTAAACTGTTTGATAGTTGCCAATTTCCACCCACCTTATACGACTGGTTTAGGGTCCATTCCGCAATGTCATCGTTACGTTGTTCGTCACCATCAGCCGGTAAAAACGAATATCGCCCGTCAACAGAGTATTTTTTGAAGTTAAATTTTGAAATGACCTCGGATTTACCCGCTTTCTCTTGATCATCCAAAAGCGTGCGTGCGTAGAAATTCAAACCAATTGGTGTTTCTACCTGGGCTGCCAACAAGAGATCAGATTTAATACCCGCTAACCCAGATGTCTGGGAAAAATCAGATTGCTGTGTTTCCCATTCTATTTGCCCAAGTGACAGGCCCAATTCGTATCCTGTCATCCCGTGATAGTTATAGTTTACACCCACCGCCCTACGCTGTCCTGTTTCGACACGATCAGGTGCGGGAAAGCGAGATAGGGCAAGTAGATTGCCCTGATCAAATTCGGCTTGTGTGCTTTCCTCTGCGGGAACTGCGATGTCCTTTGACATCCGAACGCTTGCAATTTGATAGATGGGTTCGACAAAATGCGCCCCTGTTTTGCCACGTCCAATAAGGGGCCAACGCAGGGTCAATGCACTAGAATGCGTGCTGGTGGTGTTTTGTCGATTATAGGCATCATCCTGATTAATCACAAAGTGATCAAGCCTGCTTTCATGTTCAAAGGCTATCTGCGTACCTGCCGCTAAACCCCAAACCTGTTGATAGCGCGCGCCTGTGTTGGCCCGTACAATATCGCGTCCTGTGGCGTTCAAATCTGAACTACGGGCGGCGCCCCAAAATTCACCCCGAACAAAAATTGTACCGCCAATGCGTGCCACTGGTACGCGTTGTTCGATTTGGCCAAACGACGTCAGGAAGGGGCGGTTGCCCTCATTATCATAAAGAGATTGATGGTTTGACAGGCTGATTTCCTGGTGCTGATCCTCTTTTGTACGCTCTAGCTTGACATTCGATTCTATTGTTTCGCTGGTATCTAATTGATAGTCCCCAACATAGGCATCATCAGAAACTGATTGCAGCGTGAACCCAAATTTATAGCCATCCAATACATTGAATTTCCCAACAATTCTGCCGTATGCTCGAAGGGATGCGGATACAATATCATCATCAGATATCGCGCCATCAAATGTGTAGAATCCGTTTTTCACCACTTGTCGATAGCGTACCTCAAGCGTGCGTGTTTTGGCCGAAATATAGGGCGTAAGCGTGATATCTTTGTCAGTTCCAATCGGAATAAAATAGGGCACAACCACCCCTGTCCCAAGGCGTGATGTTGACCGAATGCTTGGCACCAGAAACCCCGCTGCACGTTTCAGGCTGGGATCAGGAATACGAAGGCGGGGCAGGTATAGAATGGGAATGTCCGCCACACGAACCTGCGCGTTTTTAAAGTGAACCGTCCGCTTTAATTTATCATGACGCACGGCACTTGCCCTGACCTGCCAAAGGGGGGGACGCGTGTCACAGGATATGCAGGATGTCGCGGCGACCCCGCGCAATTCTGCTGTGATCCCATCAATCCGTTCCATTTCGGCGGCCTGCAATTCCAGTTGGTTTTCCAGCATGATCCGCGCAGATTTCAACAATCCGTTTTGCAAATCACGGCTCAGCTCTGCGAACTCTGCCTCAATCGTGTCACCGTTTTCATCGGTGTAGAGGATCGGGCCCGTGACGTTTAATTTTTCCGTTTCGGTATCATATCGTATTTCTTTGGCGATAAGGTTTTCAGCCCCATAAAAGATTTCAATGTCACCACTGGCAATCAAATCCCCATCTGGTGCAATTTCGATGCGATCTGCAATCATGCGCACTGGGTCGCCTTGGTCCTGGGCCAAAGCAATGCTTGCAGATGCTAGCAAAAAGGAAATGAAGATCAGAACGCGCGTCATCCGTCTTCCATATGTAAAATGATGCCCATGGCCAATAGAATTGTGGCTAGTGGTGGGGCGTAGGCCGCAAAAAGAATGGGGATTTGTCCCGTTTCACCCAGAATTTGTGCAAAGTTGCGCACATAATAAAGACCGAAACCAAAAATGACCGAAACGATCAATGCTTGCCCCGTACCGCCGAACCGAACATGGCGCATGGTAAAGCTTGCGCCGATTAACAACATCCCAACCAAAAACAAGGGACGCGCAATCTCCATATGCAGCCACACAGAATGCCGGCGCGCCGAAAAACCCGCGGATTCAAGTTGCGAGATATAGGCAGGTAAATCCCAGATAGAAATTGAGGAAGGATTCCCAATGCGGTCGCGTATCTGTTCCAACGTTAGGTTTGAGGGCACCTCAAATTGTCGCACATTTTGGGCCAAGTTTTGTGGATTTTCCCCCGAACTTATTGGCCAAACAGTCACATTTCGCAAAACCCAGCGCCCCGTTTCCAATCGTGCCGTATCCGCTTTAATCTGCATATTTGGTCCGCCTGTTTCGCCGTATGAAATCAGCGTGACATCAAACAAAACAGTTCCATCCAAATTTGACCGCGCCGCACGAATAACCGTCTGACCCAAATCATCGCCTTGTCTTAACCAAAGGCCTTCGGAGCCAATCGAAAAATTCGCCCCTCTGCCATCGAAATATGTTTCGCGCAGCTCCGCATACTGTTTCTTGGTACTGGCAACGATGGGATTGCCAAGCCCAACAATGACGCTGCCCACAAACAACATTGCTGCAACTGGGGCGATTAGTGTTTGAAAGATTGAGCGTCCAGCAGCGCGGGAAATCACCAACTCGCTTGATCTCGCAAGGGACAAGAAGAACCATAATGAGGCCAAGATCGCGATCAGCGGAAAGATTTGATAAAGCTCTGCCGGTAAATTGAACAAGGTCAAAATTGCCACCTGCTTGGCATCTGCGCGAGCACCCACTTGGCGCAATTGTTCAACATAGGCGATTAACCCGATGAACAACGTAAAGATTGCGGTCACACTCAGGAAAATAACCAAAAATCTGTTTGCAAAATAGCGATGTAAAATCATGTATTTTGCCCCGATAGCTTACTTTGTTTGCGCAGCACATTTGGGTTGATCGATAGATACATTAATACCCAGAACATAATCAAGCCAACGACAGAGGGCGCATAAACCAAATACCACAAGTCAAGATTTGTGCGCGCAGGCTCTGTCACAACACTTTCCACCAATTTCACAATCACCAGCAGGAAAATTGCCAACGCGATAAAACGTCCTGATCCAAAGCTGTTGAACCCTGCAGCAAATAATGCGGCAAAACCGATCATGCTTGACACCAAACAAAGCGCTGCAAATTGAATGCGTCGATGTTTATCTTCGATTAACCGCGACATGGGTTGTCCCGTCAGGTCCGCCGCCAATTGCGGATCAGTCCACAGCAACGCTGTGGGCAGGTAATAAATATGCGGGCGCCCTTTGCGTGCCGCATCAAAGGTTCCCGTTAAATCATAGGCCAGTTCATCAAATTGCGTCAGCGACAGGGTATCATTCGTGCGGTCATGTGACTGCATCAATCCTTTCTGCATCACAAAGATTGTTTGATCCTCGGTCTGGACTAAAAATGCGCGCTCCGATGTGTAGGTATAGCTTGCATCTTTTTCGCGCCGATCAGAGAGAAAGACATCCCGTAATTCATTTTCTGGCGTGATCTCTCTGATAAAAAATGTGACGCCCTTTACAGAGTGTTGAAACGACCCTTCGCGCAAAAATTTTGCGCCAAGGCTTTGTGATAATTCAAATTCCCGATCCTTGGTGTTTGTGCCCGTTTTCGGAACCAGATAGGCGGTTAGCCCAAACATCAGGGTGGCGATCAGTAAACCAAACATGAACACGGGTCTGGCCAATCTCCACGGGCTCATCCCTGTGGCTTGGATCACGGCCAATTCGCTTTCGTTACTTAGGCGTGATGTCACATAAACTGTTGCGGCAAATGCGGACACGGGCAAAACCATGGACAGCACTGTTGGTAACGCAAGTACGGAAAATTCCAAAAACACTTTCGCGGAATGACCATCCGTGACCAATTCGTCGAATAGAATAACGGCCCGATTGATCCACATCACAAGCGCAAAGACCAACGTAAAAAACGCAAATACCGTCAGGCATTGTTTAAAAACATATCGATCCAAATGCGACATATGACAGCGCGTTATCCTGCAGCAATGTTTTCCCTGTTTATTGATTAAACGAAGTTTCGGGAAAGTCTAGGTTTAGACAAAGAACAAGCGAGAA
>JAFMKS010000004.1:0-1493 GCA_017852835.1 Paracoccaceae bacterium | reverse complement strand
TTTTTTGGTCTCCGCGCCCAATCATCCAATTTTCCTTATTTGCAGGAACGAGCCAAACGCCGAAATGATCCTGCTTCACTGAAACCCGCATGGCAATCGGTATGCAATCGTTTTTTGAAATTCGTAATCGAAGAAGCTTCTCAGGATATAAAGTAGAAATTGGTGATTTTCCTGTCTCATTATTATATTCCGAACACAAAGATACAGGCATGTATCAAGGTGATGTTCCAGTTTACTTTAACCAACTTTGGGGCGCTACATTCAAACGATACAAGCAGGATCCGACGGTAAATTTGGAAGGAGCTGCATGATGCAAACATGCTTCGCCTAAACGAAAGAATGGGTTAGAGCCAGAATTAGGTGGTTCAAAATATATTCTTTCGTGCTTCAGTCGTAATATTTTGTCAAAAGCTATTTAACTATCTTGACAGTGGACCTAGTGTTACCGAAATCATTTAGGAGCGGAAGATGGCAATTAATCTGACTTGGAAATTTGTTGAACCTGAACTTGATGCGATTGCGGCGCATGAAGGACGTGTTGTTGTGATCGTCAGTAGCGATGCCAATATTGATCAATTGGGGCGTCGGGTGAACAAATTGACCCGTGGCGCCGTGGCGCGTGCGATTGAAAGTGAGGCGTTTGAAAAAGCGTCTTTGGGTCAGATTATATCACTGAATTATCCTGTGGGAATGGCGGCAAGTGCCATCGATATCGTGAAATTGGATCGTCGTTCAGACGCGCTTATGTCCCGTAAAGCAGGCGTTGCGATTGCCAAGGCCGTCGGATCCAAAGACGCACTGATCCTTGCAGGCTCTCTCAAAAATGCGGTGGATTTTGTGCAGGGCTATGCCTTACGTGCCTATGAATTTTCAGATCACAAAACCGAAAATGCCGAGGATAAAGACGCCGCCATCACAGTTATGATGTCAAGGGCTGCGGAACAACGTACCGCTTGTGAAACCGCACTGGCAATCGTTGACGGGGTGCATTTTACACGCGATCTGACGAACGAACCCTCAAACATTCTGACAACCACGGAATTCGCCAACCGATTGGTCGCATTAAAGGATCACGGTGTCGAGGTCGAAGTGTTAGAGGAAGTCGACCTGGAAAACTTGGGCATGCGCGCCTTGTTGGGTGTCGGGCAGGGGTCTGATAGCCCGTCCAAGGTGGTCGTCATGCAATGGAATGGGGGCGCAGAAAATGCACAACCCTTTGCCCTGATCGGGAAGGGCGTGGTTTTTGATACAGGTGGCATTTCCCTAAAACCCGCAGGTGGCATGGAGGACATGACCATGGACATGGGCGGCGCGGGTGTTGTTGCGGGCACAATGCTGTCCTTGGCCAAACGCAAGGCTGCAGCCAATGTTGTGGCCCTTGTTGGATTGGTTGAAAATATGCCCTCTGGCAATGCACAGCGTCCAGGCGATGTTGTCACTTCGATGAAGGGGGACACGATCGAGGTTATCAATACAGATGCTGAGGGGCGCTT
>JAFMKS010000039.1 GCA_017852835.1 Paracoccaceae bacterium | reverse complement strand
GATGAACGCGATGTGTTGATTGCCATGACCATGCGCCCCTATCGCCGCGAGGTGGTTGAGGCCGTCAACATGGCCATTGCCCAGGGGATGACCGTGATCGCCCTATCCGATAGCCCCGCAAGCCCCATCATACGTGCGGCACAGCATGGGTTTATTGTGTCGGTCGAGACGCCCCAATTTTTCCCATCCTCTGTCGGCACGCTTGCGGTGCTTGAAACCTTGCTTAGTTTTGTGATTTCTGTAGCAACGGGCGAAATCGTCGACCGAGTCGAAACCTTTCATCAACGCAGAACCGATCATGGTTTTTATGAAGAGGATCCTTCATGACATCCACCCCAACGCTATCGCTTGCGGCCAAGTATTATACCGATCCTGAGGTCTTTAAACTGGAAACCAGCGGATTATTGGCGCGCACATGGCAATTTGCAGGTCATGCCAGTCAGTTAACGGAAACGGGTGATTATTTCACCTTTGATCTGGCAGGTGAAAGCCTGTTTTGCATCAAGGGGCGCGATGGTGAAATCCGCACCTTTTATAACGTCTGCCAACACCGCGCCCACCAATTGGTCAGCGGTCAGGGACAAACGCGCGTTGTGGTCTGCCCCTATCACGCCTGGACCTATGAATTAACTGGGGAATTGCGCGCAGGTCCGAATATCAAGGCGGTCGAAGGATTTGATAAATCATCCATCTGCCTGACATCCGTGCGCACAGAAGTTTTCTTGGGCTTTATCTTTGTGAATTTGGACAATGATGCAAAACCCATGGATGACTGGTTTCCAAATGTGCGCACAGAATTAGAAAGTTACATCCCCCATTGGGATACGTTGGCCCCGTTGGAATGGGTGGAAATTCCAGAAAACTGCAACTGGAAAGTATCGGTTGAAAACTATTCTGAATGCTATCACTGCACCCTAAACCACCCAACATTTTCAACAGGTGTTGTGCGCCCAGAAACCTACGACATCCAACCACAGGGCTATTGCCTGCGTCACACAACCGAATGCAACAGCATGGATGCGATGACCTATGACATCAATTCAGGCTTTGACAAAAATGACCAGTATTCAAGCTGGTTCCTATGGCCGATGTTTAGCTTTCAGGTCTATCCGGGTAACTTGCTGAATACCTATCACTGGCGTGCAATGGACGCAGATCACGTTGTGGTTTGGCGGGGTTGGTATTCTGTTGGCGGCGAAGAAAATGACATTGTGCGCCAAATGGCGGTCCAAGATCGAGAAACCACTGTGGCCGAGGATATCGGTCTGGTCGAAAGCGTACAGCGCGGTTTGAAATCGCGCGGTTATGTACCGGGCCCCTTGGTGGTTGATCCCAAATGTGGTGTGAACTCTGAACACTCAATCCTAACCCTACAACGCTGGATGAAAGAGTCCGTTGATGTTTGAAATTAAACCGTATTGGCAAAACTATATTGATGGGGCGTGGGTCGATGGGGGCGCAGGCCGCATTGATGTCACGGACCCTGCAACGGGAAACCTGATTGCACAACATGCCTTGGCCGATGCAGGTGATGTTGACCGCGCCGTTATGGCCGCGCGGCGGGTGCATATATCAGGTGTCCTGACCGATATGCGCCCGATTGAACGGGGGCGCATGGTTCAGGCGATGGGACGGTTTTTGACGGAACACCGCGAACGCTTGGCCTATCTGCTGTCGCGCGAACAGGGCAAACCAATCTGGGAGTCCGAAATCGAAATTGATGGTGCAGCGCTTTATTTCGAATACTACGGCAATCAGGCCAGCACGGTTGAGGGGCGTTCCATCCCGCTGGGTTCAGGATACTTTGATTTCACCCACTACGAACCCTTTGGTGTGTCGGCGCAAATTATCCCGTGGAACTATCCCCTGGAAATGACCGCACGGTCGCTTTCAGCGGCGCTTGCAACGGGCAATGCCGTGGTGATCAAAACACCCGAAATGACCCCGCTGACAAACTATATTTTTGCCGAGGCCGCAGAACATATTGGTTTCCCCAAGGGGGCAGTGAATGTTCTGTGTGGATTGGGTGCGGATGCGGGCGCAGCACTGAGCGCGCATCCCATGGTCAATCAAATCGTCTTCACAGGATCGGTGCCAACGGGCGTCGCCATCGCATCAGCTGCGGCAAAAAACGTTGTGCCTTGCGTTTTGGAATTGGGCGGCAAATCGGCCGCAATCGTACACAGTGATGCGGATTTAGAGGCCTTTGAAACCGATCTACGTTGGGGCATCTATTTCAACGCAGGTCAGGTCTGTTCCGCGATGAGCCGCGTGATCGTCCACGAAAGCCGCCACGCCGAATTGATCGAACGCGCAGTTAAGGTTGCAAGCGATCTGACCGTGGCCCCAGGTGAGACGTTAAAGGACATGGCGCAGGGCATGGGTTCCATGGTCAGCCACAGCCAACGCGACCGCGCATTGAACATGGTGAAAGAGGCCCAAGATCAGGGCGCAACCTTGGCCACGGGGGGCAGTGCACCAAACAATGCAGGCGCCTTTTTGAACCCAACGGTCATGGACGTCACACCCGATATGACCATCGCGCGGGACGAGGTGTTTGGCCCCGTTCTGTCGGTCATGAAATTCACACAAGATGATGAGGCAATCGAGATCGCAAATAGCACCGATTATGGTCTGGTCTCTGGCGTCTTTACCGCCGATCTGGATCGCGCCAATCGCGCGGCGCAAAAACTACGCGCAGGTCAGGTATTTGTGAACGAATGGTACGCAGGCGGCGTAGAAACCCCCTTTGGCGGTTATGGCAAATCAGGATATGGACGTGAAAAAGGGCGCGAGGCGCTGTGGAACTATGTCCAAACGAAAAACATCGCGATGAAGATTGGAAGATAACATGAGTGTTTTTGACGAAGATCTATTTCTAAAAGGGCTTGAACAACGCAAATCCACCCTTGGCGCAGAATATGTGCAAAAAAGTTTGGATGCCGCTGATGATTTCACCCGTCCCTTCCAAGAGGCGATGACAGCATGGTGTTGGGGATTTGGCTGGGGCGATGATGTTATTGACGCAAAAACACGGTCAATGATGAACCTATCCATGATTGGCGCCTTGGGCAAAATGCACGAATGGGAATTGCATTGTCAGGGGGCCATTAACAATGGCGTCACGCCCGAGGAAATTCGCGCAATCATTCACGTGATCGCAATTTATTGCGGCGTTCCCCAAGGTTTGGAATGTTTCCGCGCTGCACGCAAAGTGTTGGAAAATCAATAAACAGATTGGCCCGCACATCGGTTGCGGGCCATGACCACCCTGCCCCAAAATCGCGGCAAAATGTGCCAAGGCAAATCATAGCGCGATAAAAGCGGCACTTGGCTTGATTTCGTAGCACAGCGTGGTATTGAGCGCGTGAACAAATCAACCCTACTGAAAAGGCCGCTTTGATGGATATTCAAGCCCTGCGCACTGCAAACCCCGATCATTGGAATAAGGCAGCAGCCATCCGGACATTAACATTGGATGCGATTGCCGCTGCAAACTCTGGACACTCTGGAATGCCAATGGGAATGGCAGATGTGGCAACTGTGTTGTTTGAAAAACACATGAAGTTTGACGCGAAAAATCCAACATGGCCTGATCGTGATCGCTTTATCCTATCTGCTGGGCATGGATCGATGTTGATCTATTCCTTATTGCACCTGTGCGGGTATGACGATTTCCCAATCGAAGAGATTAAGAATTTCCGCCAATTGGGTGCGAAAACCGCGGGTCACCCTGAAAACTTCTTATCCGACGCAATTGAAACAACAACAGGCCCATTGGGTCAGGGGATTTCAAATGCTGTTGGTTTTGCCATGGCCGAAGAAATCCTACGCGCCCGTTTTGGCAAAAAGGTTGTGGATCACCACACCTATGTTATCGCAGGTGATGGGTGTTTGATGGAAGGCGTCAGCCAAGAGGCGATTGGCCTTGCTGGTCGTCACGAATTGTCAAAATTGATCGTTCTTTGGGACAACAACAACATCACCATTGACGGCACCGTTGATTTGGCCGACCGCACCGATCAAGTCATGCGTTTTAAGGCGTCAGGCTGGCATGTGCAGGAAATCGATGGTCATGATCCTGCGGCAATTGATGCGGCCCTAACGGCGGCAAAGAAATCCAAAAAACCATCTATGATTGCGTGTAAAACACATATCGCACTTGGGTCATCAGCGCAGGATACATCCAAGGGCCACGGCGCACTGACAGATGCGCAGTTGATCGCCGATACAAAGGCCGCCTATGGATGGACGGCGGATGCCTTTGAAATTCCAGCGGACATCAAAAAAGACTGGGAAATCATCGGATCACGCGGCGCGGCAGAGCGGGCCGAGTGGGAGGCGCGTTTTGCCTCAATCTCAAACAACAAACAAAACGAATTCAACCGCGCCTTTGCCCTAGATGCGCCCAAGCGTTTGGCCGCGGTCGTGCGTGCGTTTAAAAAGCAAACCTCGGAAGATGCACCCAAGCACGCAACACGTAAATCAAGCGAATTGGCGTTGAATGTCATCAACCCAGTGATGCAAGAAACCGTTGGTGGATCTGCGGACCTGTCTGGGTCAAACAATACAAAATCCAAGGATATGGGTGTCTTTGACACTGATAACCGTGGGGGTCGTTATATCCACTGGGGGATCCGTGAACATGGTATGGCCGCGGCGATGAACGGCATGGCATTGCATGGTGGTATCCGTCCCTATGGCGGTACATTCATGTGCTTTACCGATTATGCGCGCCCCGCGATGCGTTTGGCAGCATTGATGAAAATGCCAACCGTTTTCGTTATGACGCATGACAGCATCGGTCTGGGCGAAGATGGCCCAACACACCAACCCGTTGAACATTTGGCCATCAGCCGCGCGACACCAAACACCTATGTGTTCCGTCCTGCAGATACAGTTGAAACAGCAGAAGCCTGGGAATTGGCCCTGACGGTCAAGGAAACGCCCTCTGTTCTGTCCCTAACACGTCAGGGTTTGCCAACGGTACGGACCGAGCATAAAAATGCAAACCTAAGCGCCAAGGGGGCCTATGTTTTGGCAGACTCAGAAGGCAAGCGTCAGGTGATCCTAATCGCAACAGGATCAGAAGTTTCCATCGCCCTAAAGGCGCGCGAGGCATTGCAAGCCCAAGGGATCGGTACACGCGTTGTTTCAATGCCTTGCATGGAATTGTTCGCAGAACAGGATGAAGCCTATCGCCGCAAGGTCCTGCCCGCAGGGAACATCGTGCGCATCGGCATCGAAGCGGGCGTGCGTCAGGGTTGGGATCGCTGGCTTTTGGGGGAACGCGGACGCGAAGCGAAAACAGGGTTCATCGGAATGGACCGTTTCGGCGCATCTGCCCCTGCAGAGGTTCTGTTTGAAAAATTTGGCATCACGTCTGACGCGATTGTCAACATGGCAAACGACCTGCTGTAAACAAAATCATACAAACGACTCAGAACCCCGCCAGTGGCGGGGTTTTTCATTTGCGCCTTTGAATGTTTGCGAAAACGTTAACGCTAACATCCAATTTTATCGCTAACATCCTGACAAAAATACGATTTTTCATTTATCCCTGTTTCAAAGTGTTCTAAGCCCTGACCTAAGCCAAAGCAGGAGACAGACAATGACAGTCACAGTTGGAATCAATGGATTTGGACGTATCGGACGGTGTACATTGGCGCATATCGCCGAAAGCGCACGCAACGATGTTCAGGTTGTAAAAATCAACGCAACAGGCCCCATTGAAACCAACGCGCACCTGTTAAAATATGACAGCGTACATGGCCGCTTTAACGGCAATGTTGTTGTCGCGGATGACACAATGGATTTGGGCCGCGGCCCGATGCAAGTTTTTTCAACCTATGACCCCGAGGAATTGGATTGGTCTGGGTGTGATGTTGTTTTGGAATGCACGGGCAAATTCAACGACGGAAACAAAGCGGATGTGCATATTCGCCAAGGTGCGAAATCTGTCCTGATTTCAGCCCCTGCGAAAAACGTGCAAAAAACCATCGTTTATGGTGTAAACCACCGCGATTTGATTTCTGGCGACACAATGGTGTCGAACGGATCATGCACAACGAACTGCTTGGCGCCATTGGCCAAGGTTCTGAATGATGCGGTCGGCATTGAACGCGGCATCATGACAACAATCCACAGCTACACTGGCGATCAACCTACTCTGGATCGCCGTCATAAGGATTTGTACCGCGCGCGCGCCGCCGCAATGGCGATGATCCCAACATCCACTGGCGCGGCCAAGGCATTGGGCGAAGTCTTGCCAGAGCTATCCGGAAAACTGGACGGCACTGCGATGCGCGTGCCAACGCCAAACGTATCTGCCGTGGATTTGACATTTGAAGCCAGCAAAGATGTCACTGTCGAAGATATCAACGAAATCGTACGCGAGGCCGCCACGGGTCACATGGGACACGTCTTGGCCTATGACCCAGAGCCCAAGGTTTCAATCGACTTTAACCATACACCAGAATCCAGCATCTTTGCTCCCGAACAAACCAAGGTCGTCGGTGGTCGTACAGTGCGTGTTTTGGCGTGGTATGACAACGAATGGGGCTTCTCCTGCCGCATGGCAGATGTTGCCGCGACAATGGGTCGGTTGTTGTAATCACATCAACACTTCTGCAAAACCCTGCCTTGTGTGCGGGGTTTTCTGTTTACCAAATCCCGATATCACCCTAGGCATCAGTGAAACGCGACAGCAGGTGCACGATGGGAAATTATGGTTGGTCAATTCTATTTTTCGCCATTTTATGCGCCATATTTTATGATGTGCTGTATAACGGAGCGCAGAATTTTCACTTTCTCCTCGTCAAGGATGATGAGTTGATCGAATATATGGCCTTTTGGCGATAAATTTCCACGATTTGTAAACATACTGCTTTTGGCTTGACAAATTTCCCTGAATGTTGATGTTAGCGCTAACTTTATTGCTAACAAAAATCAAAGGGATGAACCATGGCTGTCAAAGTTGCCATCAATGGATTTGGACGCATCGGGCGCAATGTTTTGCGGGCCATCGTTGAATCGGGACGCACCGATATCGAGGTTGTGGCAATCAACGATTTGGGACCTGTGGAAACAAATGCGCATCTTTTGCGCTTTGACAGTGTGCATGGACGCTTTCCTGCACAGGTAACAACCACCGACAACACCATCGATGTGGGCCGTGGCCCGATTGATGTCACAGCCATTCGCAATCCTGCCGAACTTCCTTGGGGTGGAGTGGATGTTGTTTTGGAATGCACAGGCATTTTCACAGATCGGGACAAGGCCGCAGTACATTTGGAAAACGGTGCCCATCGTGTTTTGGTTTCAGCCCCGTCAAAGGGCGCGGACAATACAATCGTTTATGGTGTGAACCACGAAACGCTGACGTCGGATCAGATCATTGTCTCAAACGCATCCTGCACTACAAACTGCCTATCCCCAGTAGCCAAGGCCCTGAATGATGCCATTGGCATCAAACGTGGGTTTATGACCACAATCCACAGCTATACAGGCGATCAACCAACGCTGGATACAATGCATAAGGATTTGTATCGCGCCCGTGCCGCGGCGATGAGCATGATCCCAACCTCCACAGGGGCCGCCAAGGCCGTGGGTTTGGTGTTGCCCGAGTTGAACGGAAAATTGGACGGTGTGGCCATTCGTGTCCCAACCCCAAACGTATCCTGTGTTGACCTAACGTTTGAGGCTGCTCGCAACACCACGATCGAAGAAATCAACGCGGCCGTGAAATCCGCGGCTGAGGGCGCGATGAAGGGCGTTCTGGGGTATACAGACGATCCGCTTGTTTCAATGGATTTCAACCATGATCCTCATTCATCCGTTTTTGCCAGCGAACAAACCAAGGTGATGGATGGCAATATGGTGCGTATCCTGACGTGGTACGACAACGAATGGGGATTTTCCAACCGTATGGCCGATACAGCGGTTGCAATGGGTAAATTGATTTAGGATTGTTTGGGGCGCCTTAGCGCCCCTTCCAAACCGGATCACGTTTTTCTGCAAAGGCGCGTGCGCCTTCTAACTGATCCTCAGACGTGTAAAGTTTTTCCACAGTTTCAAATTGCGATTTGGTGATTTTATTCATCGCATCTTGGAACTTCATGTCTTCAGCTTCACGCACGATTTCCTTGATCGCAGCATAAACCAAAGGCGGACCCGAGGCCAAAAGCTTGGCCAATTTGCGCGCCTCTGCCATCAAATCAGCGGCGGGATAGATGTGGTTGATGATGCCCCACCCCTTGGCCTCTTCTGCATCAAACCACCGCCCTGTCAGCAATAGTTCCATCGCGATGTGATAGGGAATGCGTTTTGGCAATTTAACAGAAGCCGCGTCTGCAACGGTGCCCGAGCGAATTTCAGGCAGGGCAAATGTCGCGTGATCTACGGATAAAATGATGTCCGCTGACAGAGCCAATTCCAACCCGCCACCACAGGCAATCCCATTTACGGCGGCGATCACGGGTTTGTTCATGTCGCGCAATTCCTGCAATCCACCAAAACCACCCACGCCATAATCCCCATCCACGGCGTCGCCTTCGGCGGCGGCCTTTAAGTCCCAACCGGGGCAAAAGAATTTTTCACCACCTCCCGTTAGGATCGCAACACGCAATTCGGGGTCATCCCGAAAATCGCGAAACACATCCCCCATGATGCGGCTGGTGGCCAGATCAATGGCGTTCGCCTTGGGGCGATCCAAGGTCACCTCAAATACGTGACCGCGGCGTTCGGTTTTAATGGGGCTATCGCTCATGTCGCTCTCCTGATCAGTGCATCTACCGCGATTGCGGTGGTTGGTGTTGCGATTATGGGGTTTATTTCAACTTCTAACACGTCATCCATGTTTTGCCGAACATAGGATTGCACGGACATCACCGCATCCACCAATGCGGCCATATCCACCGCAGGTTGTCCGCGATATCCATTCAGGATGGGTGCGATTTTCAATCGTTGGAAGGCCTCTGTCACATCCTGGGACGTTACAGGCAGAACCAGGGTTGTGCTGTCCTTTAGGATTTCGGTCATCACACCGCCTGCCGCAAGGGTTAGGACGAAACCATGCGCAGGATCAGCCACAACACCGATTAGGATTTCACACACCGAACCCGTAATCATTTGTTCCATTAGGAAACTGTCACGGCCCATATTTTTAGCCGCAGATTTCACCGCATCAAGCGATGTCAGGTTAAGCGCAACGCCACCTGCATCCGATTTATGCGCCAACCCTTGCGCTTTTAGTACGGCAGGAAATGGAAAATCGCCCTGATTGTCGATGTTATCGAAGCTCACGACCCGCGCCGCAGGCACCGTCAAACCAGAATGCGACAGGGCCGCTTTCGCCTCTGCCTCGCTTAGGGTCACGATCGTCTCACTTGGGCTGGATTTCCACAGGGGCTGGTCGTTTTGGATGCCCTGCCCAATTGCGGCTGCGGCCTTCACCGCCTCTAGGCTTTCACGCAAACCGTTTAGACAGGGAATGCCCAAGGCACCCAAGCGTTCGGCCACATGTTCAGGCATGTTTTCCGCAAGGCTTGCCGCCAAGATCAGAACACGGTCACTTTGCACACGGGCGTATTCAACGGCCTCGATCACGCAATTCCACGCGGATTGGGAACAGCGATCTGCGCGCGGAAAATCCACAACCAAAATTGTTGCATCCTGATCCCCCAACATCATCGCAGCATAGCATTTCCCCATCGCGGCACCATCACCCCAGATATAGGTGTGATAATCCAAAGGGTTTGCTAATGCGACCTTATCCCCCAAAGCGTCACGCAGCGCGTCCCGCTGATTTGGGATAAGATCGGGGAATTCCACCCCAACAGCTTGCCCCAGATCGGCCATAAGACTGGCTTCGCCGCCCGAACAGGAAATGGTCGCAACCCTATCACCGTTCAGTGGGCCCACATGATGCAACACCATCAGCGTATCCATAAAGGTGGTTAAGTCCTGAACCTGGACTACGCCAAGACGTTCAAAAAAGGCGCTGGCCCCTGCGGCACTGCCGGCAAGCGAGGCTGTGTGCGAAATTGTGGCGGCCTGTGCCTGATCCGATGCGCCCACCTTGATCGCAACAATGCCCTTGCCCATGGCGTGGGCCTCTTGGGCCAATTGCAGGAATTCGTTTGGATCCCCCAACCCTTCGATATGCAGACCAAGTGCTGTCACGCGTGGATCGGCCAAAACAAAGCGCGCCAAATCCGCCATGCTGACCTTGGCCTGATTGCCCGCCGTCATCAAATAGGCAATCGGCAAGGCGCGTGTGTGCATGCTTAGGTTAATAGCGATATTCGAACTTTGCGTGATGATGGCAACGCCACTGTCCACAGGAATGCTGCCATGTTGATCGGGCCATAAACAGGCCTGATCCAAGTAATTAACGAACCCGTAACAATTGGGTCCCACAATCGGCATATCCCCCGCGGCTGATACCAATTCCGCCTGTAGGGATGCGCCATCTACGGTTTCCGCCTGACTTTCCAAAAAGCCAGAGGCAAAGCACACGGCGCCACCCGCCCCCATCTGTGACAATTCACGCACCACATCAATAGTCGCATTGCGATTGACACAGATGAACGCCGCATCTGGGGTTTCGGGCAAATCAGCCAATGTGCGATAAACGGGAATGCCGTCCACATCCGTGGCCTTTGGGTGGATCGGATAAATCGCACCCTGAAATCCGATTTTGCGGCATTGTTCAATGATGGAACGTGCCCAATACCCGCCCCCAATTACGGCCACGGATTTCGGGCGAAAGAGACGGTCAAGCCCTGCCATATGGTTAGGCCCCCAATGGACGCAGCAAATCGCGGCTGATGATGTGGCGTTGGATTTCCGATGTGCCATCCCAAATCCGTTCAACCCGCGCATCGCGCCAGAACCGTTCGATTGGGAAGTCATCCATTAAGCCCATGCCACCAAAAATCTGCAAGGTTTGATCCGTGATACGTGCCAGCATTTCTGTGGCATAAAGTTTGGCCGAGGCAATTTCACGATTGGCGGGTAGGTTTTCATCCAACCGCCACGCAGAAGCCAATGTCAGATGGTCGGCTGCATCAATTTCGGTGATCATATCGGCGATCTGGAAACTGACCCCCTGAAATTTGCCAATGGGTTGACCAAATTGCTCCCGTTCCGCTGCATAATTCAGTGCATAATCGAAACACCGACGCGCGCGTCCTACGGACATGGCCGCAACGGTGATGCGTGTGGCGTATAGCCATGTGTTCATCACCTCAAACCCGCCGTCAACCTCACCCAAAACTTGGGCATCTGGCAGGCGGCAATCATCAAATTCCAGCACCATGTTCTTGTAACCACGGTGTGATACGGATTTATATCCATCACGGATGGTAAACCCAGGTGTCCCGCGATCCACCAAAAATGCGGTTATGCGTTTTTTCGGGCCCTTTGGTGTTTGATCCTCACCTGTTGCGATGAAACAGATAATAAAATCAGCGTGTTCTGCGCCACTGATAAAGTGTTTGGTTCCATTCACAACCCAATCGCCACCATCACGACGCGCAAAACATTTCATGCCCCGCACATCCGATCCTGCCCCCGGTTCAGTCATGGCCAGCGCATCCATACGTTCCCCGCGCACGGCAGGCATCAAATACCGATCCACCTGTTCCCCTTCGCAGGCCATCAAAATATTTTGGGGACGCCCGAAAAAATGGTTCAGCGCCATGGACCCACGGCCCAATTCCCGTTCAACAAGCGCGAATTCCAAATGGCTTAGCCCCGCACAACCCACAGATTCAGGAAAATTACAGGCGTAAAACCCCAGATCGATGGTTTTTTGCTTGATGTCTTGGGCAATCTCCTTAGGCACTTCGCCCGTGCGTTCCACCAAATCTTCATGCGGATAAATTTCGTTTTCAACGAAACTGCGCACCGTATCCACGATCATCTGTTGTTCATCAGTCAGTCCAAAGTGCATTTGATTATGCTCCTGTTGAAAGGGTTGAAAGCGCCTCTGCCACGGCTCCAACGGGGGGACAGGATTTACGTGTATCTAACGACACATGCAGCAGGAATTGTTCGCAACTGGCCAATGCTGTGCCATCGGATGCGCGGCGCATATCATGGGCCAATTTTACCTTTTTCCCATCGGCCAGCAGCACGCGCGTATCAACAACAATATCCTCGCACGCGTGTGTTTCCAGCAGGTATTTGATGGTTGTTTCCACCGTAAAGAAACTGTGCCCACCTGCCACGTATTCCTGATCTGCGCCGATGGCCAACATAAACCCATCGGCGGCATCGCTGAACACTTGACCATAGCGGCCCTCATTCATGTGACCATTGTAATCGGTCCAATCTACGGGCACGACACGGCGTACGGTTTCCATTGTTGGGGCCTGTGCGGGCACGGTTTGCATGTTTGCTTCATGCGCCTGGATCAATGCACCTGCGGCCTGCCCCTGTTGTTTCAGGGCACGCATCATGGAAATCAGGTTATTGTCGCGGATGCGTTCCAATTCACGAATGCTATGCGCACCTGATTGTTCATCTGATTGATCAGCGATCAACTGCACCAAGTCATCGGTGAGTTCGGGCACATCCATCAGTTTGGTCCATGGCCATTCTAAACAGGGGCCAAATTGCGCGATGAAATGGGCCATCCCTGCCTCACCCCCCGCGATGCGGTAAGTTTCAAACAACCCCATCTGCGCCCAACGCAGGCCGAAGCCATAGCGGATCGCATTGTCAATTTCTTCGGTCGTGGCAATGCCATCTTTGATCAACCACAATCCTTCGCGCCAAACCGCTTCAAGGAAACGATCGGCGATATGCGCGTCAATTTCTTTGCGCACATGCAAGGGGTAGAGACCGACCGAGGTTAACAGGTCCTTGGCCCGCTCAATATCCGCAGGCGCGTTTTCGGGGGATGGCACCAATTCGATCAGTGGCAGCAGGTAAACCGGATTAAAGGGGTGTGCGACAAAAATTTGCCCCTTATTATCGGATTTTTCCTGCAATTCCGACGGTTTAAATCCAGAAGTTGAGGAACCGATGATGGCATCTACACGGCAATGCGCCTGAATTTCGGCCATGACTTTATGTTTGATATCCAAACGTTCTGGCACGCTTTCTTGGATCCAGTCGGCGTTTTGAACGGCCTCTTGAACCGTATCACAGATGTTTAACGCCCCTTCTGCAGGTAGCGCCACATCATAGAGCATCGGCAGCGCGTGACGCGCGTTTACCAGCACCTCATTCACCTTGCGTTCGGCCTCAGGATCGGGGTCGAACAAGTTGATATTCCAGCCATTTAGCAGAAACCGAGCAAGCCAACCGCCCCCGATTACACCGCCACCAATAATTGCAACTGTTTTTGTCATTTTAATCCACGCATAGTGTTGGGCGCTGCCCATTTCCATAAGTTTCAAAGCACCCGAAATGGGGGCTATGGGATGTGCATATTTGTCCCTCGGCCAAACAGAACCCTTCACAGTCGTCCGAGGACGAACAGGATTTACCCCCGTCCTGAGTTTTCACCTGACAGATCGAAATGCCAAACCCGTTGATCACGGGCGTTCCGCCCGCCTTCAGGCAATCTTGGGTGGCCTTTTCCTGCGCGACCAATTCGGGCGGCAGCGCAGGTTCAGGGCTTGGGACCAGTTCTTCTTGGCAGGCCCCAAGCACCAATAGCATCACGAAACATGTCAGACGCCGCATCATGGCATCAGCCGCGCGGTGCGCGTTTCGTTAGGCGCAGTTTTTCACGCACTTCGGCAGGGCCGATCACGCGCGCGCCCATCCCTTCGATGATACATTTGGCACGGGTCACCAATTGTTCGTTGGTCGCCAACACGCCTTTGTCCAGCCATAGGTTATCTTCTAATCCCACGCGCACATTGCCCCCTGCCAGCACAGCCGCCGCCACATAGGCCATTTGATTGCGTCCCAAGGCGAAGGCACTAAACGTCCATTCAGGCGGCACATTGTTCACCATCGCCATGAAGGTGTTCAAATCATCGGGCGCGCCCCATGGGACCCCCATGCACAGCTGCACCAAGACATCTGGTTCCAGAATCCCATCAGCCACCAATTGCTTTGCATACCACAAATGCCCTGTGTCAAAGGCCTCGATCTCAGGTTTTACGCCCAAATCGGTCATCATTTTCCCCATGGCCTGCAACATACCAGGCGTATTGGTCATGACGTAATCCGCCTCGGCAAAGTTCATGGTGCCACAATCCAGCGTACAGATTTCTGGCAAACATTCCGCAACATGGGCCACGCGCTCTTCCGCGCCGATCATATCGGTGCCAGCCTCGCTTAGTGGCAATGGGTTATTGGCGCCACCAAAAACCATATCACCACCCATACCCGCGGTAAGGTTCAGCACAACATCCACATCCGCATCACGAATGCGATCTGTCACCTCGCGGTAATATTCCAATTTGCGGCTGGGTGCGCCTGTTTCGGGGTCACGCACATGGCAATGAACAACCGCTGCACCCGCCTTGGCCGCGGCAATCGCGCTGTCGGCGATTTGTTTCGGGCTGCGGGGCACATGGGGGCTTCTGTCTTGGGTTCCACCAGAACCAGTAACCGCACAGGTGATGAACACCTCTTTATTCATTGTTAGGGGCATAAGAATCCTCGTCTTGCACGTGTGATGCGATATGATCGCGCTTGTACTTACATCAAAATTTGCAGTAATAGTCATAATTAATGCAAAAATGGTCAATTCAATCTCACGCGCCTGTTTCGGTTGGCTTTCTCTTGTTTGAACGCTTTTCGAACATGTGTTTGGCCAATTGTGTTGAACCCATGCGGGCGGCAAATACACTAGGCGACCGGCAAGTTTATGATTGGGCTTTTGTCGGATTAAACCAAGGGGTTGTGACATCTTCTTCACAGCTGAGTGTTTTGACCGACCACGCCATCGCGGATGCGCCGCAGTTCGACTATTTGTTTGTGATCGCCAGTTATGATTACGACACGCATGATACGCCAGCCACACGTCGGGCATTGGCGAAAGTTTCGACATCGTGCAAGGTTATGATCGGGTTGGATACGGGGGCATGGTTGATGGCATCCGCAGGGTTGTTGGAACACAAACGTGCAACGGTACACTGGGACATTCTGGACAGTTTTTCCGAACGTTTTCTGAATGTTGAACCATTACGTGAACGCGTGGTACGCGATGACAACCGTGTGACATGTGCAGGCGCCACATCGGCCTATGATCTGACCCGCGAACTGATCTGTGATCATATTGGACATGGGATTGCGCTGGATGTTGATGCCCTATTCATGCGGCGCGATGACCTGCGCCCACGCCATATTGGCAGCGGGCCAAGCGGCCCTGTGCAACGGGCCATCGACCTAATGCATCGTAGTATCGAAACGCCCATGATGTTGGATGAGATTTCACGTCAGGTGGCCTGCCCACCCAAAACATTATCACGGCGATTTCAGGCCGCATTGGGGGCCACACCGGGACAAGTTTATCGCCACATCCGCCTAAGTGCCGCGCGTCATTTGGTGGAAAGCAGCAGCCTACAAATCACCGAAATCGCCGTTAGAACAGGGTACGAAAGCCCCGCCGCCCTAACCCGCGCATTTAAAAAACGCTTTGGTCATGCGCCAAGGGGGTCGTCATTGATTGATCCACGATAACCCGTGGCCACCACAAATTTTTCTGAACTATCGGTGCGACTGCTGGGGGGTTTGATGTTCATCACTTTTTTAAACCGCTGTTTCAGCAGTTTTTGCAATTCCCCCTCTGCGCCCCCTGCCAAAACCTTGGCCACAAAGGTTCCATCAGGTTCCAGAACATCAAAGGCGAAATAGGCCGCGGCCTCGCACAGGGCAACGATGCGCAGGTGGTCGGTTTGTTTGTGCCCCGAACTGGATGCCGCCATATCCGACATCACAACATGCGCAGGACCGCCCAACCATTCCTTGACCTTTAAATCTGCATCATCGCTTAGAAAATCCAGCTGATGAATTTCGGCCCCTGCGATGGGCTCCACCTCTTGTAGATCAACACCCAGGACCGTTCCAACCGCTTTATCACGCCGCTCGCCCAGGGCATTGACGCGTTTCACCGCAACCTGACACCAGCCACCCGGCGCACAGCCCAGATCAACCACACGCGCACCTGGCACCAAAAACCGGAATTTTTCATCCAATTCCAAAATCTTAAACGCCGCGCGGCCACGGTATCCTTCGGCCTTGGCACGTTTGACATACGGGTCATTCAACTGACGCTGCAACCATTTCACTTGGGAAACCGTGCGTCCACGAGCAGATTTGACCTTGACCTTCAAATCACGTTGACCACGTCCCGATGAATTTTTTGTCTGCTTTGCCATTCTTATTGCCCTTTGACGACGCGCCCTGATTGTTTTGCACGCCCCAGATCAGCCCCGTCTTAGATCAGTATGGCCCGTCTTCCAAGACGCCATTTGCACACATCTGCGCATAAAGTAACCCTTCGCGCAGACCGCGATCGGCCACCGACAGACGATCGGTTGGCCAAGACCGCAACAGCGCCTGCAAAATCGCAGCGCCCGACATGATCAAGGCCTGTCGATCCGATCCAATGCGCGGATCAGAACGGCGCCCATCAGGACCCAATTGTAAATACCCGTCAATCACATGATCAATTTGATCCGATGTCATGCGCAGCCCATCCACCTTGGTACGATCATATCGTTTCAGGCCCAGATGCGACGCCGCCACCGTTGTGACGGTGCCCGAGGTGCCAATGATTTGAAACCCTTCACGGGTTTGTTGATCCGCATAGGGGGCGAAATCAGCCAAGCGTTCCTCAAAATGGCAACTCATCAATGCATAACGCGCGGCGTCATCTTCTACGTCGCTGAAATTATCGCGTAGGGTGGCAACCCCCAACGGGATGGAAATCCAATCCACCACTTTGGCCGCTGGAAATGGGCTGTCGGGGGTGTGAAAGCCTGCATGCAGACGCATGATCGACCTGGGGCGTTCCCATTTCGGGACGGCGGATAAATCAATCCACACCAATTCCGTCGATCCCCCGCCAATATCCACGACCAACAACTGTTCTGTGTTGGTGGATACCAATGGCGCACAGGAAATCACGGCCAAACGGGCCTCTTCCTCAGGTTTTATAATCTCGAGCTTGATCCCTGTTTCCCGCCGCACTTGGTTTAGGAATTGACGTGAATTTTCCGCGCGCCGACAGGCCTCTGTCGCGACCAATCGCACGTGTTTGACGCGATGGGATTTCAGTTTTTGTTGGCACACACGCAGCGCCTGTACTGTGCGCTGCATCGAACCACGGTTTAACCGACCTGTGCGTTCCAATCCGGCGCCCAATTGCACTGATTTGGAAAAACTGTCGACCACATGGAACTGATTGCCCTTGGGTTGGGCAATCAGCATGCGACAACTATTTGTTCCCAAATCCAACGCGGCATAAAGATCCGTTGGATTGGGTCGCTTCTTTGGCGCGGGGCTCTCTACCGGTTTGGGAAATGCGCCCGCACCTGATGGACGCTTGGGCGCCATATTTCACGCCCTCCGATAGACTTAAGTTAATTTCAAGATACGCATGCTTTGTCCCTGCCGCAAGGGGACAAACGCAAAATTGTCGCAGGGGCAAAGGGGGCTTTCATTTTCATCATGAAAAACTTGCATTGGTTATCCGATCAGATTGCTGATTATACCCAGATCAGGCGCACCCACGTCGCGGAATGTCCGATAGTTGTCGAAAACCGACGTCGAAATTTCAAAATGCAGACTTATCTATGGGCAACTTGAATAAGGATTCGACCATGACCGACGTAACCATTGTTTATTGGCGCGACATGCCGGCACAAGTGATTGTTGGAAAAGGCCGCCGTGGGGTCAAACGCCCCCTGCCCGAACGTTTTGAGCAGGCGATTGACCGCGCTGCCATGAAAAGCGGCATGGCCGGCACAGACGAATATCTGTCCGAATGGCGCAAGGCCGATCCCATTCAAGTCGAGGGAACACCAGAAGAAGCGGCAGAAACAGCCGCCCTTCGGATTGAGGCAGAGTACGATCAAGAGCGCATAAAGGCGTTGATCGACAACAATGGATGGGAGGCGTAGTCCATGGCGCTTTTTAATTTCGCAAAGAAATCAGAAGAAGTAACACCCGTTTCACCCGAAATGGAATCCTTTCTTAAAGGATACTCAATTGAGGTGATGCCACGCACCGCGGAAAAGGTTGAAGATTTCCGCGCGCTATTGCCAAAGGGCACACGCGTTTACATTGCCCATATCGAGGGCACCCCGATTGAGGATATGGTCGCCACAGCAAAGCGCATTGCGAACGAAGGCTATGACGTTATGCCCCACTTCCCCGCGCGCATCATCAAGGATGCCGCGACATTGGAAAACTGGATCGCACAATATCATGGCGAAGCCGGTGTTGAACAGGCGCTATTGTTGGCAGGGGGCGTGACAAATCCACATGGGGATTTTGACAGTTCCATGCAGTTGTTGGAAACAGGACTGTTTGACAAAGCAGGTTTTAAACGTTTGCACGTTGCCGGCCACCCAGAGGGGAACAAAGATATCGATCCAGATGGATCCATGAAAAACGTGGATGCAGCACTTCGGTGGAAGCAGAAATTCAGCGAAACAACAGACGCGGAAATGGCGCTTGCGACCCAGTTTGCCTTTGATGCGGGCCCCATCATTCAATGGGCAAATGACCTAAAGGCGGCGGGCATCACATTGCCGATCCACATCGGCATCGCGGGACCTGCAAAACTACAGACCTTGATCAAATTTGCGATCGCTTGTGGCGTTGGCCCGTCCCTGAAAGTTTTGCAAAAACGCGCAATGGACGTTTCAAAACTGCTTTTGCCGTATGAACCCACACAGGTTCTCTCAGAGCTTGCGGCACACAAGGCGGCGAACCCTGATTTCAATATCACACATGTCCATTTCTTTCCCTTAGGTGGGATCAAAACCAACGCGGTTTGGACACATAACAATGGTGGCAGCTCTGCCATCCCTGCAAACGCATCTTAAGGAAGAAAAGACATGGTAAAAACTGTCGTTGAATCAAAAACAAAAACGGCCGTCTTGGGATTTGACCAACCGTTTTGTGTGATTGGTGAGCGCATCAACCCCACTGGGCGCAAAAAGCTTGCTGCGGAATTGGAAGCGGGGGATTACTCCACTGTTGAAAAAGACGCCTTGGCACAGGTGATGGCGGGTGCAAATATTTTGGATATCAACGCAGGCGTTGTTTATAATTCAAATCCCAACCCAAATGAAACTGAACCCCCGTTGATGACAGCCTTGATCAATCTGGTTCAGGGTTTGACAGACGTACCCCTTTGTATCGACAGTTCGGTCCCAGAAGCCTTGGAAGCAGGTTTGCAAGCAGCCGAGGGGCGTCCCTTGTTGAACTCTGTCACAGGTGAGGAAGAGCGCTTAGAATTCGTTCTTCCATTGGTCAAAAAATACAATGTTCCTGTGGTTGCAATTTCAAATGACGACACAGGCATTTCAGAAGACCCAGAGGTGCGTTTCGCCGTCGCTAAGAAAATCGTAGAACGCGCGGCCGATTTCGGCATCCCTGCGCATGACATCGTGGTTGACCCATTGGTGATGCCAATCGGTGCGATGGCGACAG
>JAFMKS010000110.1 GCA_017852835.1 Paracoccaceae bacterium | reverse complement strand
GCAACGTCTGCGTCACCTACAGTTTGACCCTGTACCTCTAGTGCGTCATCATCATCATAGTCGATTTTTTCACCAGAACCCATGTCGAAGCCTGCTGACATTGTCAAACCGTTTGAAGCTTCCGCTGAAATTGCTACGTTCATGTCATAGTGTGAAGCAACGAACATACCGTCACGTGTCGCGTCTGATGCACCGTTGTCATCAACGAATGCGATACCTGCTTCGCCGCTGAATGATACGTCGGCTGCTGCAACGCCAGCAGTCATTACCAACGCTGTTGTTGTAAGAAGAACTTTTTTCATGTTTTCTACCTTTTAATAAAGTTTCCTGGCGCGCACGTGCCGGCGCCTATGGTTGCTGTTTCCTAAATTTTTTGATGAGTTGCAACTTAAACATCAAGTGAGCGCAATCCATTATGTAACGTGATGCATGATTGCCACACTTGAGTTTTGCGCGTTGTCCAATGCAAAGTTTAATTGCGATATGTCTAAACACATAATGCACTCAAACTTCAACGCTTGCTCCGCGTTGATCGATAGGTTAATCACTGTTTAGCGACTGAAGGAGAGCAGAATGCCGCGTATGTTGTCTATATTCAGTGTTATTTTAACTCTGTCAGCGATTTCGGGATGTTCACAATTAGAAAAAGTATTCAAGTCGGAGGATTCAGGCAGTCAGATTGGCGTTCCAGCGCTTGAAGATGAGAGCAAACAGACCACAATTTGGGACGCTTTAAATAGAGACCTGTCCCAAACACCCGTCAAGGTAAACCGATACATTTGGCAGGCCGCATTGGAAGTGCTCGACTTCATGCCAATTGAAACTATCGATCCATTCTCTGGCGTAATCGTAATGGGTTACGGCGTGCCACCCGGCGGTGACAAAGCGTATCGGGCGACAGTCTACGTTTCTGAACCCGCTCTAGACGCCCGAACTCTGCGCGTTGCGGTCGCGACACGTGCTGGAGCAGCGTCTCCGCAGACCATGAGAACCCTGGAAGACGCAATATTATCCCGTGCACGTCAACTAAGAGAATTAGATGGTCAATTTTGATCGAGCTAGTGAATTTAAATTGACATGCGAATTACCTGACAACCTATATTAAAACACATGCAAGTAGTGGTAAGGTGGCCATTGCTCTTCTGCACCAAACTTTCATTTCTTCCGAATTAAGAAGTCGCCACTAGACCCTCACATAACACCACGTTATGAGGACGGGAGTTTAACTTGATTTAGGGGCACATTTATGTCGCGATACGAGGCAATACAAATCGAAGCAAAATGGCAGGCCGCTTGGGATAGTGCAAATGTGTTTGCGGCACAGCGGGACGAGGGAAAGCCAAAATACTACGTGTTAGAAATGTTCCCCTATCCCTCAGGACGTATCCACATGGGACATGTCCGAAATTATACCATGGGTGACGTAATTTCGCGTTATAAAATATCTACCGGTCACAATGTTTTGCACCCGATGGGATGGGATGCATTTGGCATGCCCGCAGAAAATGCCGCAATGGCTATTGGGGGCCACCCCAAAGAGTGGACCTATTCAAACATTTCCACAATGAAAGAACAGATGAAGCCCCTTGGACTTTCAATCGACTGGAGCCGTGAGTTCGCCACCTGTGATCCTGAATACTATGGCCAACAACAGGCCCTATTCCTCGACTTCCTAGAGCATGGTTTGGTTTACCGAAAAAACGCAGTGGTCAACTGGGACCCAGTGGACATGACGGTTTTGGCCAACGAACAAGTTGAAAATGGCCGCGGCTGGCGATCAGGTGCGATTGTTGAGCGCAAAGAATTGACACAGTGGTTCTTTAAGATTTCAGAACATGCAGAAGATTTACTGGGTGCAATTGACGAATTGGATGATTGGCCCGCCAAAGTGAAACTGATGCAGCAAAACTGGATCGGTAAATCGCGCGGTTTAGAATTTGCATTTGATCTGATCGATGGTCCAGACGGACATGAGGATATCGCCGTATACACTACACGCCCCGATACGCTATTGGGCGCATCCTTCGTAGGGATTTCAGCAGATCATCCACTGGCGCGTCATTTGGAAAAATCAAACCCAGAAATTGCAGCCTTTAATAAAGAGTGTCGCCAGATGTCCACTTCTGAAGCCGATATGGAAAAGGCCGAGAAAAAGGGATATGCCACAGGCCTGCATGTGCGCCACCCCCTTAACCCTGAATGGAAATTGCCCGTTTGGATCGCAAATTTCATTCTGATGGATTATGGAACAGGCGCTATTTTTGCATGTCCCGCGCATGACCAGCGCGATTTGGATTTCGCCCGCAAATACGATCTGCCCGTGACAGACACCTTCCATGCGTTGGACGATGAGACGTCCGTTGAGAATATTGCGTTTGTTCCGGCAAAATCAGAAAAGGTAAAATGGATAAACCATTTTGCAGGTTTAGATGTTGCGACTGGGGATCAAGCCATCGCTGCCACGGTCGAATTTGCCGAAAACGCAGGCTGGGGCAAAGGTGTGACTAAATACCGTCTGCGCGATTGGGGCCTTAGCCGCCAGCGTTACTGGGGCTGTCCGATCCCAATTGTTCACTGCGACAACTGCGGTGTTGTTCCCGAGAAAAAGGAAAACCTTCCCATACGTTTGCCCGATGATGTCAGCTTTGACAAACCAGGGAACCCATTAGATCGCCATCCAACGTGGCGCCAATGTACCTGCCCCAAATGCGGTCAGGATGCGCTGCGCGAAACGGATACAATGGACACATTTGTAGATAGTTCATGGTACTTTGCCCGCTTTACATCTCCGCGTGCAGACACACCAACAAATGCTGATGACATCGCATACTGGATGAATGTAGATCAATATATTGGCGGCATCGAACACGCGATTTTGCACCTGCTCTATTCCCGCTTTTTCGCGCGTGCGATGCAGGTTTGTGGCCACCTCCCCCAGAGTGCGGTTGAACCTTTTAACGCGCTGTTCACTCAAGGTATGGTGACACATGCAATTTATAAACGCGATAGTCAGGAGGGGCGGCCCGTTTATTTCTATCCTGAGCAGGTCGATCTGCGCGATGGAAAGGCGTTTTTGATTGAGGATGGATCAGAGGTGGATATCATTCCATCTGCGAAAATGTCCAAATCGAAGAACAACGTGGTTGATCCGTTAGCCATCATTGAAGCCTTTGGTGCAGACACCGCCCGTTGGTTTGTGTTATCTGACAGCCCACCGGAACGTGATGTGGAGTGGACCGCATCAGGAGCAGAGGCCGCCGCAAAACATTTGGGTCGCGTGTATCGACTTGCATTGGATTGTACAGGGTCTGATGTTGCTTCAAATGACGAAGACAAGGTTTTGTTGAAGGAAACACACAAGGCGATCCACGATGTTACCCAAGGCATCGAAAGCTTTGGTTTCAATGCCGCGATTGCGCGTCTATATGGATTTACAAACATTGTAGCGAAATCCAAGGCAGGATCTGAAACCAAGGCCATGGCCATGCGCACACTTGCACAAATGATGGCCCCAATGACCCCACATTTGGCCGAAGAAGTTTGGTCCA
>JAFMKS010000038.1:12198-20474 GCA_017852835.1 Paracoccaceae bacterium | reverse complement strand
AAACGGCGATAAATAAGAAAAATCCAACGGGACCGATGGTTTCCATCATGAAACCGATGATCAAAGGACCCGCAATCGCGCCAATCCCGTTTAGGAATAAAAGACCCGCGGATGCGGCGGCCATATCCTCATATTCCAAAAAGTCGTTAGTATGCGCAATCAGCAATGAATACAGCGGATTGGACATGCCCCCAACGAAGAAGGCTGCAACCAAAAGTGCATAATAGTTGCCGCCTGTCAGGATCGCCAAAAGCGATGCTGACCCACCAATCGCCGCGCAAATCACGATCAAGAACCGTCGATCCATGCGATCAGACACCCACCCAATGGGATATTGCAGCAACATGGCCCCAACATAAAAGGATGCGACAAATGCAGAAATCTCACTCAGGCTTAGGCCAATTTGCGACCCAAAGATCGCGGCCATACCAAACTGGGCCGCAAAAATGCCACCCAGCAGGAACATGCCTACCGCCCCCAATGGCGATACGCGGATCAATTCCGTCAATCGCATTGGTTTCGTTGCCTCAAACGCGGGTGTCGGTGAAATTGAAAGCAGGATCGGCGCAAAGGAAATCGAAACCAGAACAGAAATCACCACAAACAGAATGTAACCTGATGGATCGGCCAGCAAAAGAATTCCTTGAGCCGACACAATCCCAATCATCTGCACAACCATGTAAAGGGACAGCGCCTGCCCCCGATTTTCGTTACTGGCCCCATTGTTCAGCCAACTTTCCGCGGTGACATAGACCCCACAAAACGAAAACCCGATAATGGCCCGACCAATTGCCCATGCAACAGGATGCGGTATCGCAGGATACAAGATAAGAACCGCCGAAACAAAGGACCCAAGTGCCGCAAACACACGCACATGACCGACGCGGCGGATCATTTCAGGCACAGCGCGGCTGGCGCCCAAAAACCCAACGAAATAGGCCGACATGACAATCGACATTTCCAAATTGGAAAATCCTTCAATTTCGCCACGTACACCCAACAATGTCCCCTGCAAACCGTTTCCGATCATCAAAAGGAACATGCCCAGCAATAACGCCCATGTATTTGAGAGAACCTGTAACATCGCCACATCCTTATTTTTGCCATGGCATACTTAAATTAATATCAGATTACGGGATCAAAAGCGACGCATCACCATATGAAAAGAACCTGTAGCGCCGACTGACCGCATGCGTATAAAGCATTTTCGTTCGCTCCGCCCCGATAAAGGCCGAGACCAACATAATCAATGTAGATTTGGGCAGATGAAAATTGGTCATCAAGGCATCGGCCACATGAAATTCAAATCCTGGGTAAATGAAAATATCGGTCGCGCCCTTCCACGGGGCAATCTGACCTGTGTCACGCGCCGCCGTTTCCACCAATCGCAGTGCCGTTGTGCCCACGGGGATCACACGGCCCCCTGCGGATTTCGTGGCCAAGATTTCTGCGGCAGCCTCGGGGGTAACTTCGCCCCGTTCTTTATGCATTTTATGGGTTGTGACATCATCAACTTTGACGGGCAAAAATGTGCCTGCCCCCACATGTAGCGTGACATAGGTGATATCTACGCCCTTGGCGGTCAGCGCGTCCAGCAAACCTTCATCAAAATGAAGCGAGGCTGTTGGCGCGGCAACGGATCCGCGATGTTTTGCAAAAACGGTTTGATAATCCTCTTTATCCTGTTCATCTGCCGCGCGTTTTGATGCTATATAGGGGGGCAAGGGCATGGCGCCCGCCTCTTCCAGCGCGGCATCAAATGCATCTCCCGTCAGGTTAAAGCGCAATTTGGCTTGACCATCACGTTTTTCATAAAGTTCTGCGTAAAACTGATCACTTAATGTGATAATCTCGCTCAACGCAACCTTGCGCAGAGGTTTGATCAACGCGCTCCAATACCCGTCTGCATCTGGATCTAGCAGGGTGACTTCGATCTTGGCTTCACCGCTTCCACCTTGAACACCATGGCGTTTGCGAACACCGTTCAGGCGCGCAGGGATCACACGGGTGTTGTTTAGAACCAGACGATCGCCCGCCTGAAACAGATCAATCAGATCCTCAACAGTTTTGTCATGAAATACATCGCCCTCTGCAAACAGCAATTTAGCCGCACTGCGCGGGTTCATTGGCCGCGTGGCGATCAAATCCTCGGGCAACTCAAAGTCAAAATCTGAAAGCTTCATTACTTTGCCAAATTGGGGGCCGGACGGCGGAATATTTCACGAAAGAGCGAGGGGGTAAACGCAGATAGCGGGTTCACCACCACGCGCGGTTTATCGGTTTCCCCCCGAATGGTAAAGTTAAATCCAATCAACCCCTGACCCTTGCCCGAAAGCAGTGCACCAACCGCATTTAGGGCATAAATCGGGGAAATGACGCCCTGTAAATCCAATTGCCCTAGCTGTTTGAAGAAATAGCCATCGACCGAAATTCCAACCGATGGGCCAAAGGCGGTTGCCGATTCAATTACAACCTGTTCTGGCGTGTTGCGGAATTTCACGTCAACCTCATCTAGAGACATACCTGCACCTCGCAATTGATCCAATAATCCCACAATGCTGATCGCGTTCAAAATCTCTAACAAAAAAGAGGAATTTTGAACGCGGATGTCACGAATGGCGATTGTTCCATCCAATTCACCCTTGCGCGATGTGGGCGTTAATTCCATTTTCAACGATCCGCCCGTGGCCCGTTTTACAACATCTGTCGCCATCAATACCCCTGCGGCATCTGTGCTGACCACCTCAACGCCTGGTCCGAGAGATGTTGCGTATAAACGCCCTGCGATGGGCGCCCCGTTGATCGCCCCCGAAAATGGCCCCAAACCATTTTGGTTCAACGAGGCCCGAAAATTCGTCACAGAATTTTTGGGATCAATAATCAGGCGATCCAATGCGATTTCTGTGCTCGTGCCCGACCCCGTTCCACTTTGACGTCGATCAAGGAAGTCAGCAAGTATGACGGTGCCTGAGGTAATACTCAGCCCCCCATTTTTTCCAATACTCAGACTTGTGTTAAACCAATCCCCAACACGCAGTTTCGTCAGGTTAACCCCCGCATAGGCCCCATCGGACACGATCACGTCAGCCTCTGCCTCTAATCCCTGACCAGAATAGGAAATACCGTCGATTTTCGGGGTTTCACCCAGCTGACCATCCAAACGCAACTGCCCCTTGGCATCCGTTGATTTGCGCCAACCAAGGGTGGGAATACGCGCCCCAAACCCCACCATATCAGAGGTGATACGATATTGTGGTGCCGCCCCTTTTGGAAAATCAACAACCAATTCCGCCGCGGCCGTTCCGCGCAACAAATCCCGCGGCAAGGTAACGCCCAACCCCGTCAAATCCCGATCTGATACGCGCAAATTCACGTTTAACTGCGGACGAACATCACGTTTTAGATCAAGCGAGGAGACAAACCGCATCTCGGATTGCATTCCACCAAGTTCAGCAGGACCACTCAGCGTGAACATAAGATCATCAATCGTGATATCTAATGCATCAGATGTGATCTGGTTGGACAGCACGTCAAATTTAGATCGTGCATTATACATGCGTCCAGCTGCGGAATATTTCAGCGATTTAGCAGCCTCGGTTTTGGACAGCAAAAACGACATATCGACCGTGCCGATCACACGACCCGTTGTTAAATCTAGGTTGGCAGGCACCCGTTTTGACAGGGACACAGGTGGGTGATTTAGAACCCAAAGCACATCTTCGTATGCGCCATCAATTTGCAAGTTAACTTCGGCAAGCGATGGTTTAATTAGACTATTGGGAATGGTATAACGCGATCCTGCAACATCGACGCGACCAGTGGGCGTTTCAATATATCCCGCATCGGTTTCAAGTGACAAAATGAAATCATGGCTGGATAAATGCCCCGACAACCCCTGAATGGGCGGGGCATCGGCAAAGGGGGCCATGACCAAATCCTCAAACCCCATGGAATAGTGGATCACTGGCAATTCATTTGGCAGGCGATGCAGTGAAAATTCATAATCCACCAGCGCGCCTGCCGAAATATGATCGTCGATCCATTTGCGCGGCTTGGCCTTAAAATCAATGGGCCATGCAGACAGCGCCTTGCGCAGTCCTACGCGCGGTGTGAAGGCATTGACGCGCAATTCCCACCCCTCTGGTCGTGCGGTGATGATGCCATTTGCATATCCATCAGACCCCTCGTCTAATTCGCGGATATAAGCCTCGGCCACTTCAATCTGGAACGGATCAAGGGATAGGCGAAAATCCACATGTCCGTCTTGGCTTTTGAACGGTTCAATCAAGGAGCCCAAGGGGTTTGCCGACAGATCGGCAATGTCGATATGACCTTCAAAATCTTCTGCGACGCCCTCGCTAATCGTTGCCTTTATGTAGCCAGAGGCCGACAGTTGCAATTCGCGGCTGTCAACGCGCACTTGATCCAACTTCATCATTTGCGTTAAAGGATCATAGGTTAGATAGGCCTTGGCCCCATCAAACGCGACTGGACGCGTGCCTTCGGTTGGCTTCACGCGCCCACGGCCAATTTCCAAAGTCGCACTGGTGGGTGTAATTGCAAAACTGTCATCCCAACCGCCGCGGATTGATCCCGAAATCGGTGCATCAAGGGCGGCAAGCCAGGACAAAAACGGGGCCTGCCCTGCCAGATATTGGGCGGGCAGTTGATCAATGCTAATGCCATAATCCCCTGCCGTCTGACCCAAAGTCGTGGCATATGTCATTTCGACTGTGGCAACATTTGCCCCGCCTGTGATCAGTGCAAAATCTGAAAACACCTTTAGCGCATCACCAGTTCGATCCAATGTGGCACGCGCCCCATCCACCACGTAGGTTTTGTTCGTCAACGCATCATCGTATTCAATGGTGATCCCAAATATTTCAAGCGTTTTGAATTCATCTAACTCAGGCAAGGTCAGAACCGTTTCCAACGTTTCCGCGACATCAAAGGCGCCCGCCGTTGCCGCATCAGCCCGAACATCAGGCTGAAGGACCAATCCCACCCGCCCCGTTACAGATCGTGAAATCGGGACTTGCACGCCCTCGACCGACAGACGCTGTAATTTCAGCTCGCCCAGAAACAGTGCGGCCAGTGACGCCTCGGTCAGCACGTAATCAACTGCCACGATCTGCGTCGCATTTTGATCCGCCACCTTCACCGACTGCAACGTCAGCACGGGTTGAAAATCATCAGACAGCGTCAACGACACCCGATCCGTTGTAATTTGAACGGGCGTGGCCATCGCATTTACATCGGCCAACAATCGCGTGCGCAGCTGATCGGGCAAATCGACTTCACGCTGTTTTAACATCACAACGACCGCAATCATCAACACAACCGACGTTGCAATCACCGTGATGATCAATGCCAAAACCATCCGCGTAGCAGGATGCGTCCGCAGCCAGTGTGATAGACCTGCACCAACAGATGACAAATTGAACTCCGCTCTTTTTTCGCGCTAGATACGGCCTAGATCTGCCCTAAACCATGTGACTTGAGAAGGAGCATAATATGTCCGACACACCTTATCCAGCACCAGAGGTAAATTTACCCCGCGACGGCGGTGAAATGCTGAACCTTGCTGATTTTCGCCCCAATGGCGTTGTCCTGTTTTTCTACCCCAAGGCGAGTACGCCAGGCTGCACCAAAGAATCAATTGGATTTAGCGAAGCGCAGGCAGAGTTTCAGGCGCTTGGATATGACATCGTGGGCATTTCCAAGGACCCTGTGAAAGCGCAGGACAAATTTGTTGAAAAACAATCCCTGACTGTGCCGCTGTTGTCCGATGAAAACGGCACTGTTTCCGAGGATTTTGGGGTCTGGAAAGAAAAGTCGATGTATGGCAAGACCTACACGGGCATCGAACGTTCAACCTTTTTGATCAATGGCGACGGTCAGGTTGTGCGCGAATGGCGTAAGGTCAAGGTGCCCGGACACGTCGAGGCAGTTTTAGAGGCAATTAAAGAGCTGTGAGCAAAACGTTAACACAAATGGCAACCGAGGTGTTGCAAACAGCAGATGGGCGTGAAAAAACCGCCCTTTCAAAATCCTATGCCGAAATGTGGTTTACTGCACGTGCGGCGGGCGACACAATTAAAATTAGCACGGCCAACCCACCGCTGCATCCTGCGCGCCCTGAAAAACCCGAATTGCTGTCGCCCCGCGATGTGCCAAAACGCAAACCCGGATCAGAGGCGGGGCGCATCGCATTATTGCATGCGGTGGCGCATATTGAATTGAACGCCGTTGATCTGCATTGGGACATCATCGCGCGTTTTGGGCATATTAAAATGCCAATCGGTTTTTATGATGATTGGGTCAAATCGGCAGCGGAGGAAAGCAAACATTTCAATCTGGTCTGTGATTGCCTAGAGGCGATTGGGTCCTATTACGGTGCCCTGCCCGCGCATGCAGGCATGTGGCGGGCAGCCGAAGATACCAAAGATGATCTGCTCGGCCGTTTGGCAGTGGTTCCCATGGTGCTAGAGGCGCGTGGTTTGGACGTGACCCCCGGGATGATCGACATTTTCGCCAAAGCGAACGCAACCCAAGCGGTCGACGCCCTCAAGGTGATCTATTCAGAAGAGGTTGCGCATGTCGCCTATGGTTCCAAATGGTTCAACTTCATGTGTGGACGCAACAATCTGGATCCAAAGGACGTGTTTCACACTTTGGTGCGCAAATATTTCAAGGGTGCGTTAAAGGCCCCCTTTAACGAAGAAAAACGTGCCGATGCGGGCCTTCCCCCTGATTTTTATTGGCCATTGGCGGATCAGATGGGCGTCGATTTGCGCCTTGAAGGATCAAAATAACACGAGGCGCAATAATTCGCGCAGCGTCCAAAAAGATGATTGCCAGCACCCAAAATGGACGTTACCAAATTGGCATCTGGGAAAAAGGCTTGGGACCCTTTCATGAAACTTGGACTGCTCCAACGCATTGATCGTGTGTTTTCGGGATTATTTCCGGAACGTCGATTGTTCCTAAAATCAGATGACGATACACGCTTTATTCGCCTGCGCCCATCGACCCAAGCGGGCGTTTTTGGGGGCATCGCATTGATTATTGCGTGGTCGATTGTGGCCACCTCGATCCTGTTGATCGACAGCATCGGTGCGGGAAATTTCCGCGAACAGGCAATCCGCGACCAAGAAACCTATCAACAGCGATTGCAAATCATGGCCTCCGAACGGGATGCCAGCGTGAAAACAGCCACTGCCGTTATGGCAAGTTATGGAGCCGCCTTGGCCGAAATCGCCGTGATGCAAGAACGCCTTTTGGCCCAAGAAGTGGATCGTTTGGAACTGACTTCTGGTCTTGATGTTTTGCAATCAACTCTGAACGCCACATTGGTGGAACGGTCTGAATTAACCAACGAACTTGAACGCGCCCAATCTGAAAATGAGGGATCACAGGACGCGCAAACCGTTGCCAGGGCGACAACCCAAGATATGTCAACCATTGATTATCTGACCACTGCCCTGCGTGACACCGCCCAAGAGCGTGACAAAATCATCAAAGATGCCCAAGCGGCCTTAAATCAGGCAGAAGAGCTGCGCATCGAAATGCGCCTGATGGAAGAGCGTAACGAATTGATTTTCCGCCAAATCGAAGAGGCGATGAACGTGTCCATCGGTCCCTTGGACAAAATGTTCCGCGCATCTGGTCAGGATCCCGAACGTATCATGTCCACCATCCGTCAGGGATATGCGGGCTACGGCGGCCCATTGACATCCATGTCCACGCGCGGTTTGGCCCCCACCGAAAACGAAGCACGCGCAATCGCCATTCTAAAAGAATTGGACGAATTGAACCTGTATCGTTTGGCCGTTGAAAAACTTCCCTATTCCCATCCTTTGCAATCCGCGCATCGCTTTACCTCGGGCTACGGGCGCCGCTGGGGGCGCATGCATTATGGGTCAGATTTCGCCGCCCCACATGGCACGCCCATCTATGCAACCGCAGATGGTGTGGTGACAAAATCGGGCTGGGCATCGGGCTATGGCCGGTTGATAAAAATCAAACACGACTTTGGAATTGAAACGCGTTATGCGCATCTTTCAAAAATTCGCGTCAAAGTCGGACAAAAAGTATCGCGTGGCGAACGAATCGGTGATATGGGAAATACTGGACGTTCGACCGGAACGCACTTACATTATGAAATCCGTGTGAATGGTAATGCGGTTAACCCCATGAAATATCTGAAGGCTGGAAAAAATGTTTTCTAAAAGCAAAATTAATGACCCTGCACCCAAAGAAGATGCGGCAAAACC
>JAFMKS010000038.1:0-11528 GCA_017852835.1 Paracoccaceae bacterium | reverse complement strand
CCCAAATGCGAAAGGATGGCCGCATACATCCCACAATCGGCCAATGCAAACATCGAGGGACCCGATACCGTACCACCGGGGCGCAAATGCGCCTCTTTCACGGACATGCGCATTTTCAAATGATCTTCATGCACCTCATCAATCACGAAAAGCCCGCGCACCTGCGGAAACACCTCATCCAGATAACTCTGCAATTCAGCGGCATCAAAACGTAACGGCATACTTTTCCTCATCTCAACTTATCTATAAGGTTTTCGCAAATCACCGCGGAGGGCAAGATGACAATTTTAGAACGTAACGACACAAACGGCGTCGCACATTTGAACATGAATGCGCCTGAACGTTTGAATGCCCTATCCGATGAAATGTTGGCCGCCCTGCAATCACAGTTTGATGCGATTAAAGAGGATACATCAGTACGTGCCGTGATCCTTTCGGGGTCAGGTAAGGCGTTTTGTGCAGGTCACAACCTAAAGGAAATGACAGCGGGACGTCAGGCCGAGGATGGCGGCAAAGCGTATTTCAAAGATCTGTTTGATCGCTGCGCCACAATGATGATGAGCATTCAGAAACTGCCCCAACCCGTGATCGCGCAGGTGCATGGTATTGCCACAGCAGCAGGATGCCAATTGGTGGCCACATGCGATATGGCCGTCGCGGCCCAAGGGACCAAATTTGGCGTCAACGGCGTGAACATTGGTTTATTCTGCTCAACCCCGATGGTGGCCCTGTCACGTAATATCCCGCGCAAAAATGCCTTTGAAATGCTAACAACGGGCAAATTCATCGAAACAGAGGAAGCTGCGCGTTTGGGATTGATCAATCGCGCTGTCCCCCACGATCAGTTGGAAAGCGCCACGCGCGAATTGGCCGACACAGTGGCGAGCAAGCTAACCGCCGCTGTCAAAATCGGCAAACAGGCGTTTTATCAGCAAATGGAATTAAACGTGGCCGAGGCCTATAATTATGCAGGCGATGTCATGGTACAAAACATGTTGTTCCGCGACACCGAAGAAGGCATCGCCGCATTTTTGGACAAACGTCCGCCAAACTGGGAACAATAAATCTCGGTTCACTTGGTCAACGATCGTCACATGACAAAATGCGCAACCCAGGGTTTGTGCATTTTTTCCTTTTAATCCTGACAAAAATCACTAGATCAGCGGCATGGATAAAACACTTCATATCATTGGCGGCGGAATGGCCGGATCAGAGGCCGCATGGCAGGCCGCGAACATGGGCATCAAGGTGGTGATCCACGAAATGCGCCCCAAGGTTGAAACCTTTGCCCACCGCACGGGGTATTTAGGCGAAATGGTGTGTTCCAATTCGTTTCGATCCGATGATCATGAACACAACGCGGTTGGATTGTTGCATTGGGAAATGCGCGCCGCAGGGGGTTTAATCATCACACAGGCCTATGAACATCGCCTGCCCGCAGGGGGTGCATTGGCTGTGGATCGCGATGTTTTTGCCGCCTCGGTCACGGATAAACTAAAGGCGCATCCACTGATCAACATCAGCGGCGAAGAAATCACTGAATTGCCCGACGATGGTCATTGGATTGTGGCGACTGGACCGTTGACATCCTCCACACTTGGGGATGCGATTGCCAAAGAAACCAGTGCCGAGGCGCTCGCGTTTTTTGATGCCATCGCGCCCATCGTTTACGCCGACAGCATCAATATGGACAAAGCGTGGAAGCAATCACGCTATGATAAGGGCGACACCGAGGAAGAGCGCACCGCCTATATCAACTGTCCCATGAATAAGGGTCAGTATGAGGCGTTCATCGACGCTCTATTGGCCGCGGATAAAACCGAATTTCACGAAGGTGAAACCGCAGGGTATTTTGACGGCTGCCTACCGATTGAGGTCATGGCAGAGCGCGGGCGTGAAACATTGCGCTTTGGCCCGATGAAACCCGTTGGCCTGACCAATCCGCACAGCGATGAAAAACCCTATGCGGTTGTTCAGCTGCGCCGCGACAATGCGCTTGGCACACTTTACAACATCGTGGGGTTCCAAACCAAAATGAAATACGGCGCCCAGACCGATGTATTTTGCAAAATCCCAGGATTAGAAGAGGCAAGCTTTGCCCGTTTGGGCGGCATTCACCGCAATACATTCATCAATTCACCCACGCTGCTGGATGATCAAATGCGTTTGAAAAGCAGACCAAACATCCGCTTTGCGGGGCAGATCACGGGCGTTGAAGGCTATGTTGAAAGTGCCGCGATGGGCCTATTGGCAGGTCGCTATGCGGCGGCCGAAATTTTGGGCAAAACCCTGCCCATGGTTCCCGCCAATAGCGCGATGGGTGCCCTCGTCCATCACATCACAGGCGGGGCCGAGGCGAAAACCTTTCAGCCAATGAATGTGAATTTTGGCCTGTTTAACCCTGTTGACGGCCTAAAAGGCGGCCGTAAGGGTCGAAAAGACCGCTACAAGGCCTACACAGATCGCGCCAAAGCCTGTTTTTCCGACTGGTTGGAACAAAGCACCTAGACGGATAAATCAACTTTTGCTTAAGCTTGGGCCATGAGCACAAAGTTTTTGAACCAAGCCTATGGCATCAGCACCATGGACAGCCGCGATTTATACACCGCCTGGTCCGATAGTTATGACCAAGAAGTCCATGAAAACGGCTATGTCACGCCCCTGCGCGTGGCAGAGGCACTGGACCGTCATGTTTTGGATAAAAACACAACAGTGCTGGATTATGGATGCGGCACGGGACTGTCTGGACAGGCGTTATTGAACGTTGGTTTTCAGGCGGTGGATGGGGTTGATGTGACGGCCGCCATGGTGGATTTGGCCCGTGAAAAAGGGATTTACAGAAACCTTGACGTGTTTTCCCCCGAGGATGGGCCAAACATCGCAGAGGGCACATATTCTGTCATCGCCGCGATTGGCGTCATCGGCGCAGGTGCGGCGCCGCTTTCCGTGTTTGATACGATCATGGATTTATTGCCCACGGGCGGCTATTTCGCCTTTTCCTTTAACGATCACACGTTAGAGGATCCCGCCTATGAACACAAAGTGCTGGAATACACACAGATGAAACGCGCGCAATTGGTGTTTTGCGAATACGGTGCACATTTGCCAGGCAAGGACATGAAATCAAACGTTTATGTCCTTGTTAAAAAATGACATTTCGAACCCGGTTTGCGCCATCCCCCACAGGTCCATTGCATTTGGGACATGCCTATTCCGCATTGCTTGCCCATGACGCGGCACGGCATCATGGGGGGGCATTTTTACTGCGGATCGAAGATCTGGATCAAAGTCGCGTGCGACCAGAGTGGGAAGAATTAGTTTATCAGGATCTTAAATGGCTTGGGATCACATGGGATGAGAAGCCAATCAAACAAAGCGAAAGGAAAGACGCCTATCTTTCTGTTTTATCGGGAGTATCCCCCGCGATCCCCACATTCACATGCACCTGTAATCGCCGCGATATTCAACAGGCCATGGGCGCGCCCCATGCCGAGGATATGGCATTTGGACCTGACGGATTGATTTACCCTGGGACCTGTCGTGCGCATCACTATGAACCACACAATGGCGATTTGGATACCCTGAACCTACGATTATCCCTAACCCAAATTCAACATGAAATTAACCCCATAACCCATTTAGAAAATTCAGATATATCATTTTCTAATCAGACGTTGAAATCCATGTCGTTGTCCGAATTTCAGGATAGGATTGGTGAGGTTGTTCTGTGGCGAAAGGGGTATGCCGCCTATCATTTGGCGAGCGTCATGGATGACGCCCATCAGGGGATCACCCATGTCATCCGTGGTCAGGATCTGATGGAGGCCACGCATATTCATGTTCTACTGCAAAACCTGTTGGGGCTCCCAACACCCGCCTATCATCATCATGGTTTGATCAGAGATGAAAACGGAAAACGACTGGCTAAACGACATGACGCAAAGGCCATTCGCAAATACAGAGAGGATGGCGCAACCCCTGCGGATATCCGCAGGATGGTTGGGCTTTAATCCATTGGTTGGATCAATTCGACCACGGCGCCATTCTGCACCGCGCGATAAAAACAGTGTCGGCGGTTTGTGTGGCACGCAGCCCCTGTTTGATTGACCAGAACCAAAATGGCATCCGCATCGCAATCATAGCGGAATTCAACCAATTCCTGCGTGTGCCCTGATGTTTCGCCCTTAATCCAGAACGCCTGACGGGACCGTGACCAATAGGTAACGCGCCCTGTTGCCAGCGTTTTTTCAACGGCCTCTTGGTTCATCCACGCCATCATCAGGACCTCTTTGGTTTCATGATCCTGCGCAATCGCAGGGATAAGGCCCGCATCATTATAGACCAAAGTCGAAGGATCAAACTGCATGTTCAAATTCCTTTTGCAATCCTGAATTCATCGCCTATCTATAGGGTGAGCGCGCAAAGAGGAAGCCCCATGTCAGGCGAGAGTGATCTAATCAATCTGTATTCCGAACGTATTTTGGAACTGGCCACTAATGTTCCCCATGTGGAGCGTTTGGACACGCCTGACGCGAGCGCGAAAAAACGCTCTCCGCTGTGCGGATCAACTGTGACGGTCGATATCACCCTGACGGACGGTAAAATCACAGATTACGCGCAGGACGTAAAGGCCTGTGCCCTGGGCCAAGCAGCGGCCGCCGTTATCGGACACTCCATCATTGGCCGCACAATGGGCGAGGTGCAGACCGCACGTGATGAATTAAATGCGATGCTGAAGCAGGATGGGCCAATCCCCTCTGCCCCGTTTCAGGATCTTGAGGTTTTGTTGCCTGCAAAAGATTTCAAGAACCGTCACGCCTCAATCCTGCTAAGCCTTGATGCAACGCTGGCGGCCTTTGCCGAGCTGGATCACCAAAACGCACAAAACAATTAGGCACATCCCCAAAAAATATCCGCCGCACATGGGGACACATGGCGGCGGATCAGTAAGCGTTTGTTGCAATCCAAAAAGGGATTAGGCGATCCCGAAAGACATGAGGTCGGACAAAACCAGGGACAATGGCACGCAACTAACGCCTAGGCAGTTACAGAAATCCAGGAAGGTGAAGCGAACCAACCAAAATCACGACCAACGACGTCGCACCAATCAGGTCCTGTGCAAACGCACTGGGTGAATTTTTCAAGATTGTTTTGATCTGCATACGCATCATTCGCTCCTACCGCTTGTTGCTAATTTGTTCTCATTTTTAATCGAATTTGTAAAGAACTTTATAAGAACATTTGCGAACAATCTGTTCTGCAGGTTTCTAACCCACTGAAATCAAACGAATTGCCTGATCCTGATCCATGAGCCAAAGCAACACGCGCGCGGCCTCACCGCGCGCTGAAGTAAGGTTTGGATCGTCATTTATTAACTTTCTGGCATCTGATTGTGCTGTCGCCATAAGCGATGACATCGATTCCATATCTGCGATTCGAAACCGCGGAATGCCGCTTTGGGCTGTGCCGATCAAATCGCCTGCGCCGCGCATCTGCAAATCAACCTCGGATATGCGAAATCCGTCCTCTGTTTCACGCAAGACTTCTAACCGACGGCGCCCTGTTTCACTGAGGGGCGCTTTGTACAGTAACAAACACGTGCTTTTATCACTGCCCCGCCCCACGCGCCCGCGCAACTGGTGCAATTGCGCCAAACCAAAGCTTTCGGCGCGTTCAATCACCATGATCGTAGCGGTTGGCACATTAACGCCCACCTCGATCACTGTGGTTGCCACCAACACCTGCGCTTCGCCCTGTTGGAACCGCGCCATGGCCGCATCCTTTTGATCATTGGGCATTTGCCCATGGACCAATTCGACAACACCTTCACCCAAGGCCGCACGCAGGCGTTTAAACCGATCCTCGGCCGAGGTGTAGTCCAACACCTCGCTCTCCTCAACCAATGGACAGACCCAATAGGCCTGCTTCCCCTCGGCAATGGCGTGGCGCAGTTTGGCGATCACCTCATCAATGCGATCCAGCGATACAACAGCCGTGGAAATAGGTTTTCGCCCCGGTGGTTTTTCATTCAAAATCGAAAAATCCATATCCCCATACTGCGCAAGCGCCAGCGAACGGGGGATGGGTGTTGCGGTCATCACCAAAACATCGACTGCCGCCCCCTTTTGCCCCAATTCCATGCGTTGGCGCACGCCAAAACGGTGTTGTTCATCAATAATGGCAAGCCGCAGATCCTGAAATTCCACATCGCTTTGGAAAACGGCATGTGTGCCGATCAGAATATGAATATCCCCACGGGCCAGCGCGGCAAGTTTTTCGCGCCGTTCGCGTCCCTTATCCCGCCCTGTCAGCAGTTCAATCACCACCTGCGCATCCTCGGCCAAGGGGGACAGTGCCTCAAGATGTTGGCGTGCAAGGATTTCGGTAGGGGCCATCAACACGCCCTGTCCGCCATCCTCGACCGCGATCAACAGGGATAGAAAAGCCACCAATGTTTTACCCGATCCCACATCGCCCTGCAACAATCGGTTCATGCGATGGGGATCACCCATATCCGCCGCAATATCTGCCAAGGCGCGGGTCTGTGCGCCCGTGGGATCATAGGGCAAGGCCGCCAATACCTTTTGGCGCAAATCCCCTGCCCCTTGGGTCACACGACCCTTGGCGCGGCGTTGTTGGGCACGCGCAAGGCTTAGGGTCAGTTGATGGGCGAAAAATTCGTCATAGGCCAACCGTTCGCGTGCGGGGTTGGTGGCACTCAACTCAGCAAAGGATGCGGGTTCATGCGCCTGGCGAACGGCATCCTGCCAATCGGGCCATCCTGTGCGTTGTTTTTGTGGGGGATCAATCCATTCGGCCAAATCGGGTATCAAGGTCACCGCAGAGCGTGTGGCGCGCACCATGGTTTTTTGCGTAACCCCTGCGGTCAGCGGATAGATTGGTTCAAATTTTGGGATTGTGTGCAATTCTTCGGGGGCGATCATGTATTCGGGATGCACCATTTGGGCGACCCCGTCGAATAATTCGACCTTACCTGACACAATCCGTGTCGCCCCAACGGGCAACATTTTTTTCAAATAATCGCCACGGGCATGGAAAAACACCAATTGGAACGTGGTTTCCTGATCTTCGACTTGAACACGGTAGGCTGCGGATTTTGTGCGCCCTGCTTTGTGCGACTCAACGGTTACCTGCACCGTCAGAACATTGGGAAATTCTGCCCCCTGAACCGAAGAGACCAAATCGCGTTTGATGCCGCTATAGGGCAGTGTGAACAACAGACCGCGCGGCCGTGTGATGCCAAGATTTTCGAAATTCTTCGCAATTTTTGGCCCCACACCATCCAGCACGGTTAATGCAGAAAACAGGGGGAATATGATTTCGGGGCGCGTGCTCATAACCCTGTGATCATGTCAATCCATTGGTCTTCGTCAATTGTTTTAATGCCAAGATCCGCAGCCTTTTTAGCCTTAGACCCTGCGCCTGGGCCTGCAATCAACAAATCTGTTTTGGCAGAGATCGACCCCGATACCTTGGCGCCTAGGCTTTCGGCGCGCGCTTTGGCCTCGGTCCGGCTCATCCGTTCAAGGGCGCCTGTAAAGACTAACGTTTGGCCCGCAATCGGGCTGCCGTCGGTTTTTGGTTTTTCCGCGTCTTGGATCGTCAGATGCGCCACCAATCGATCAATGCCATTGCGTTCAGCTCCCGGCGCAAAGGCCAGCAATAGGGATTCCGCCATAACCTGACCCACCCCGTCAATGGCAATCAGATCGGTATAGGCGTCAGATGTTGGATCCTGCGCCTGATCCATCGCATGGGTAAATTCGGCCCAATTGCCATAGCGCGCGGCAATCAGATTTCCGGCCGCCTCGCCCACATGTCGGATCCCAAGTCCAAAAAGCAGACGCCCAAATCCAATCGTGCGTTTATCATCAATCGCTGCAAACAGGTTTTGTGCAGATTTATCGCCCCATCCATCGCGATTTTTCAGGCGAGCCAAATTTACACTGTCCCGCGCCTGAAGCGTGAAAATATCAGCGGGTTCATTGATGGGCAAAATGGGATCGGCAAAAAACATTTCAATTTGCTTGGCCCCCAATCCGTCAATATCAAAGGCCTTGCGCGCCACGAAATGCTTTAACCGTTCCACCGCCTGCGCAGGGCAAATCAATCCGCCTGTGCAACGGCGTACTGCGTCCCCCTCTTCCCGCACAGCGGGACTGTTGCATTCGGGGCATGTTTCGGGAAAGGCGAAAGGCGCCGCATCAGCGGGACGTTTGGACAAATCAACATCGGCGATTTTTGGGATAACATCGCCCGCGCGATAGACCTGAACCCAATCGCCAATGCGAATATCCTTGCCATCGCGAATTGGATCGCCATTTGAATCGCGTCCCTGAATGTAGTCTTCGTTGTGAAGCGTTGCGTTTGACACAACAACACCCCCAACCGTCACAGGATCAAGCCGTGCAACAGGGCTGAGCGCGCCTGTGCGCCCCACCTGAATGTCGATGCCCAACAATCGGGTCCATGCAAGTTCGGCGGGGAATTTATGTGCAATCGCCCAGCGGGGTGTGGTTGAGCGGAAGCCCAAGCGGGACTGGAGCGCCAGATCATCAACCTTATACACAACGCCATCAATATCGTAGCCCAGCGTTGCGCGCTGCGCCTCGATCAGGCGGTAATGTTCAAGTGCGGCCTCCATCGTGTCAAACCGCTGGGTCAGTGGGTTTGTTTGAAACCCAAATTCCGCCAAACGCGCGACTGCGCCCTGTTGTGTTAGGGCCAATGGTTCGGACAGTTCGCCCCATGCATAGGCGAAAAAACGTAGTGGGCGTTCGCGCGTGATATTTGCATCCAATTGGCGCAAGGACCCTGCGGCGGCATTTCGGGGGTTGGCGAATGTTTTGCCGCCCCGTTCAGATTGGCGGGCGTTCAAATCGGCAAAATCCGCGTGGGACATATAGACTTCGCCGCGCACCTCAACCACGTCGGGCACGTTTTGGATTTCATGGGGAATATCCTTAATAGTGCGTGCATTTTCCGTAACATTTTCACCAACGGCCCCATCCCCACGGGTTGCAGCCACAGTTAACTTCCCGTGCTCATACCGCAAACTTAGGGACAGACCGTCAATTTTGGGTTCAACCGTAAAGGCGATGCCGTGATCCGTGCCCAAATAGCGTTGAATACGCTCTTGAAAATCAAACATGTCCTGATCATCAAAAGCGTTGCCCAAGGACAGCATGCGCACCGCATGCGTCACCTTGGAAAATCCCTCGCTGACCGGGGCGCCCACCTGATCACTGGGGCTATCACTGCGTTTTAGATGAGGGAAACGCCCCTCAACCTCGGAATTGCGCCATTTTAGCGCGTCGTATTCCGCGTCCGAGATTTGGGGCGCGTCAGATTGGTGATAGGCGATATTCGCCGCGCCAATCAGATCGGCAAGACGCGCAAGTTCTTCGCGCGCTTGCTCTTCGTTCAAATTCGCAACATCAACTGATCCGGTCATTGCCCTGCTTCCCAAATTCTTTGAATAAGGGATAGGTCGAAGGCAGGGATTGGTCCAGCCCAGTTGTGATTAGACAGCGATTTTTTGTGTTGCCATATCGGGCAGCGGGTCTTTTAGCACGTAACCGCGTCCCCAAACCGTTTGAATGCAACTGTCTTCGCCCGTCGCCTCGACTAATTTTTTGCGCAATTTACACACAAACACATCGATGATTTTCAATTCGGGTTCGTCCATCCCACCGTACAAGTGGTTCAAAAACATCTCTTTCGTCAGGGTCGTTCCCTTCCGCAAGGACAGCAATTCCAACATTTGGTATTCTTTACCCGTTAAATGCACGGTTTCGCCATCCACCTCGACGGTTTTTGCATCCAAATTCACAGCAATCTTGCCCGTGCGAATAATGGATTGTGAATGCCCCTTGCTGCGTCGAATGATGGCGTGAATGCGCGCGATCAATTCTTCGCGGTGGAACGGTTTGGTCAAATAATCATCTGCGCCAAATCCAAACCCGCGGATTTTGCTTTCTGTGTCATCTGTTCCCGACATGATTAGGATCGGAGTTGTGATCCGAGCCAAACGCAATTGGCGCAGAACCTCGTGGCCTGTCATGTCGGGTAAATTTAAATCAAGTAGGATCAGATCGTAGTCATAAAGCTTTGCAAGATCGATCCCCTCTTCTCCCATATCTGTGCAATACACATTCAGGTTTGCATGGGTCAGCATCATCTCAATGCTTTTCGCTGTATTTGGGTCGTCCTCGACCAACAGCACACGCATTTCTGCCTCCATTACGTATTGAAATCTCCACTAGAAAAAGACAAAATGGTTAACTCAAAGTTGCTTAAAGTAAAGTTATGCAAAGCAACCCATGGTTGTCTATGGTTTTTTATGTGTCATCTTTAGACCGTCGCGCCCATAATCCGCATAAGATCGTAACCATTCCTGAAATTCATCATGGGTCAGTTCGTATCTACCGATCGCCTCATCCGTGCTGATCAATCCAAACATGACGGCGCGGATCACAGTTGATTTGCGCGCTGCGGTCCACCGCGACAATCCCGCCTTTGGCAAATCCGCGATTGTTAGGATTTCACCACTTTGCATTTTAACCACTCTTGGCTTTGTTGATTTTCTTACATACATACAGACTACCGACTACGCTTTAGGACGACCTTGGCGAACATGACCTACCAAACCCTTAATAGGCAGGATTTGAATGGCTCAAATTTTCGCTAGATGTTAGGAAACAGGATACTGCCCAAATGGCCGAAACAGCGACATTGAATTCATTGGGTTTTGCAAAACCCGCCTCTGAAACACGCGTTGTAGTGGCGATGTCGGGTGGCGTGGATTCATCCGCTGTTGCGGCACAGTTGAAATCCGAAGGCTATGATGTAATCGGTGTCACGCTGCAACTTTATGATCACGGGGCAGCGCTTGCGAAAAAGGGGGCCTGTTGCGCGGGCGTTGATATTCATGATGCGCGCCGTGTGGCCAGTGACATGGGGTTTCCCCATTACGTGTTGGATTATGAAAACATTTTCCGTGATGCCGTAATCGAAGAGTTTGCCGACAGCTATCTATCAGGCGCGACACCCGTGCCCTGCATTCGCTGTAATGAACGCGTGAAATTCAAGGATTTGCTGGAAACAGCCAAAGATTTGGATGCAGATTGCATGGCCACAGGCCATTATATTCAACGCAAGATGGGCCCAAATGGTGCCGAGTTACATTCCGCAGCCGATGCCAACCGAGATCAAAGCTATTTCCTATTTTCCACCACACAGGAACAATTGGACTATCTCCGCTTTCCCCTTGGCCACCTGCCGTCCAAGGATGCAACACGCGCGTTGGCCGCAAAACATGGCCTGATCGTTGCGGATAAACCAGACAGTCAAGACATCTGTTTCGTGCCCGATGGCAATTACGCAGGCGTGATTGAAAAACTGCGTCCGGGTGTTGTGGAGCCAGGTGATATCGTTGACACAGATGGCACGATTTTGGGCCAGCACAACGGTGTTATTCATTACACCATCGGTCAGCGGCGCGGTCT
>JAFMKS010000109.1 GCA_017852835.1 Paracoccaceae bacterium | reverse complement strand
TGACCTTTGATTTGCCAACGCGCCCCGCGTTGGAGCGTGGTGATTTTTTCATCGCAAACAGCAATGCCTTGGCACTTGCTATGATCGAAGATTGTGCAAATTGGCCGCAAAACAAACATCTGCTTGTCGGGCCTAAAGGATCAGGAAAAACGCATTTGGCCAATGTCTGGGCCAATCAACGCGGCACCCGCGTCATTGCGGCCACGGATATAACCGACCACTCGGTCGAAGAATACGCAGCACATAATTTGGTAATTGATGATATCCCAACACTCTTGGGTGACGCATCGCGCGAAGCGACACTGTTTCACATTCACAATCTGTGTTTGGCCAATGGCAATGCATTGTTGATGACGGGAACCGGCGATGTGGCCACATGGACCTGTGCCCTGCCCGATTTGGCATCCCGCCTAAATGGAACACGCACGGCGCGTTTGGACCCGCCTGATGATATGTTGTTTCAGGCCCTCCTGGCCAAATTATTCGCAGATCGTCAGTTGTTTCCGCCCCCTGATGTATTCCCCTATTTGTTACTGAGGTTAGAGCGGTCTTATGATGCAGCGCAAAATGCAGTGGATCATATTGATCGCGCAGCACTGTCGCGCAAACGTGCGGTCACGCGCAGTTTTGTCGCATCCATAATTGACGATCTGATCACGGCTTAAGTGTTGCATCACACCATTTGCATGTTTTAAAACCAAGAAAAAACGAAAGCGCTGCAGATGTCCTCACGCCCGCATCAAGCATCCCGCCGATGGACCCCATTTGATGGGTCTATCTATCGTTCTGATCCACATGCAGAATTGTCCAAGGTGGGTGTAATTGATGTTGGATCAAACTCTGTTCGGATGGTGGTTTTTGATGGGGCTGCACGTTCACCTGCCTATTTTTACAATGAAAAGGTTATGTGTGAATTGGGCGCGGGCCTGTCAGAAACAGGTGTTTTGAACCCAGAGGGGCGCAGACGCGCATTGGCAGCAATTGCACGCTTTGTGCAAATGGCGCGCGCGATGGAGGTTCCAAAATTAACCGCCGTCGCAACCGCCGCGGTGCGGGACGCCGAAGACGGCGAGGAATTCTGTCTCGATGTTTTGAACCAGACAGGTCAACACATCACAATCGTCAATGGCGAGGAAGAGGCCCGCCTCTCTGCCCAGGGCGTGTTGTTGGGCTGGCCCGGGTCTTATGGATTGGTCTGCGACATTGGTGGCTCCTCAATGGAGCTTGCGGAAATTTCAGGTGGGATCGTTGGAAAACGCACCACATCTGATCTTGGCCCGCTGCAGTTAAAGGAAATAAAAGGGGGGACCGAGGCACGCGCCAAGGCCATCAAAACCGCCGTCAAAGATTTGGCCAAACAAATGGGCCCACAGCACAATCGCCTGTTTCTGGTTGGGGGATCATGGCGGACATTGGCCCGCATCGATATGCATCGGCGTGGTTACCCCCTTCATGTTCTGCACGAATACCGCATGGACAGCACATCTGTGCATGAAACAATCGATTATCTTGCGAAAGAGGATCACGGAGAGCTGCGCGCGGCATGTGGCGTTTCAGAAAATCGGATGTTGCTGGTGCCCTATGCGGCCGAGGTATTACATCGCCTGTTAAAAGAATTCAAACCCGCCGACATCGCGATTTCCAGTTACGGTATTCGCGAAGGGATGCTGTATGAAGTCATGCCTGATGACATGCGTTCGGCTGATCCACTGTTGGCGGCCTGTCGATTTGTCGAAGAAAAGGACGCGCGCGTTCCAGGTTTTGGGGATCGTTTGTACGAATTCGTGACCCCACTATTTGCGGATGAAGAAGAGGATTTCCAACGCATCATTCGCGCCGCCTGCCTGTTGCATGATGTCAGTTGGCGCGCCCATCCCGATTTTCGCGCAAATCTGTGTTTCGAAACGGCGACGCGTTCGAACCTTGGGGGACTAAAACATTGGGAACGTGTGTTTTTGGGCGTTTCACTGCTGCACCGCTATCGCAACAAACGCGAAAGATCGCCCTATTCCGATTTGTTCCCATTGCTCAGTGACACGCAAATCGAACAAGCCGAAATTCTGGGCAAGGCGATGCGCATTGGCGCCATGTTATGGGTCAAAGACAACAAAAAACGTGCCGCGCTAAGCTGGAATGAAACGACCCGTGAATTGGTTTTGGAACTTAGTAAAAAAAATGCAGACCTCTATGGAGAGGTCTGCGCCGCACGTTTGGGTTCGCTTGCATCAACGTTGAATGCAAGCTCTAGGTTGATACTAGTTTAGAGTTCTGTGCAACAATACTCACACGTGGTGAAACTTGTGCCTCAGAATAGTTCCCTTCAAGCTTTAGGACCGTAGCCCCACCAACGTTTACCAATAACCCATTTTCGCCAAATCGGGGTTAAAAATCGAAGGTGATTGGAAAGTGCTCTGAGGCCGTTATACACGCCTGCTGTAACGCTGAACTTGCGCACAATTTTGGATCGAAATGTAGGTTCCAAATGCGCCAATTATTTGCCTGTTTTCTAAAACTTAGCCCTACTAGGATGTAATCCAACAGGGCGTTAAGTGGGACACCACCACGCGCAGGGTAAAATCGCGCAGAAAAGGGATTGGCACCTGTCTTTTCGATCATTTGCATTGCATGGGAATCAAACAATTGTTTTTCGGACCCCTGTGACTGCCCCATGATAATTTCAACTGAGGAAGGCGCGAATAACTCTTAATAAATATCCAGCCCGGGACCATCGTTCAAATCCCCCAAAACGATCACCTCGGAACCATCATCCAAAACCTGATCCACGCGCCCTCTGATCCATAGCGCTTGGGCCAATTGTTTGCGACGATTGGCGATTGAGATCAACATCGCCTCATCCTTGGACCTTGCGCCATGGGGGGCTGTGGATTTCAGATACGCACCAATCAATGTAATGCGACACCCATCGTGGCATACCAATTCTGCTTCACACGGGGGTTTGGAAAATCGGATCGGATCACTAACCGCATCTACATCTACATCCAGATCAATATCATAGGTGCCGTCAAATCCCGGGAAATCGGATGCGGACATGGGCTCATGCCTAATCGAACAGCGGTGCGGATCATATGGGAACGCCAATTCCTGCTGCGTGTCCTTTGTAAACCCCAGCGCAGCTTGCGCGGCGCGCAAGTAAAATTCATCCGCAAACCGTTCCAACATATCAACCGTGCTGCGCCCTGTTTTTTGATTGGGAGCCTCGACCACCAAGATACAATCAGCATCTAAGGCGCGCATCACCTGTTCCACCGCACGCCACTGATCCGCGCGTGTCACGTTATAGCGTTATGACCAATTGTTATCGATAGGCGGATTTGCATTGCGTTTAAACAGGGCACCAAACCACTCAACATTATAGGTTGCGATGCGCACATGAGCCTACCTATGGGTGTTGAGGATTTCCTCATAGGCCCAATTGGCCTGAATCAGGCGTTTTTCTGCCAGTTTCATCGCCTCTTCCGGGACGCCACGGGCGATCATCCGATCGGGATGATATTCGCGCACCAAGGCACGCCAGGCCTGACGCACGGTTTCTGCATCCGCAGTGGGCTCAATCCCCAAAATGCAATAAGGATCTGGGTTTTCATCGGGAACAAAGCGCGAGCGCATGTTGACGAAATCGCGTGATTGCACGCCGAAAATGCGTGCAACCTCTTCCAAAAATA
>JAFMKS010000108.1 GCA_017852835.1 Paracoccaceae bacterium | reverse complement strand
AGATGATCATTAATCCGAACATCGCAACAGACACCCATGGAATACCTGCACCCATGTTCGCAACGATCATGTAACCATGGAATAGGATCGCCAAGGGCATGGCAATGCGCAGGACCGCTAGGTTGCGATACGCACGCAGCGCCAATGCCATGACCGCTGTCAAAACAATCAGTCCACCAAACGGGATGATCCCACCAAAGGCGCCGCCAATCCCCAATCCAAAGACGCGGCAGATCGTCAGAACACCCATCGAAATCAGTGCAACCTCAGCACCGTAGAAATCAGATGTTTTGGGCTGGTCTTTATCTGACAAAATTGGACCTAGTTCAGGATTCAGCCAGCAACGACCCAAGGTGTACAGCAGATAAAGGGATGCCAACAACGCACCCGGAATGAATGCACCGCGGAACAAATCCAATGTCGAGACCTCAAGCACAGGGCCCAAGACGATCAACATGATGGAAGGTGGGATCAAAATACCCAGCGTCCCGCCTGCAGTGATCGTACCAGCAGCCAGTTGCACGTTATAACCAGACCGGCTCATCGTTGCGCCCGCCATGATACCCAATAGGGTTACAGAGGCCCCAACAATACCTGTCGCAGCAGCAAAGATCGTCGAAACGATCAGTACCGCGATGTAGAGCGATCCGCGCACGCGGGCCATGATCATTTGGATCGATGCAAACAGACGTTCCATCAGGCCAGCGGCCTCCATCACAATCCCCATCAGGATAAACAATGGAACAGCCATCAATTGGTCATTCAACATTGTTGAGTTGGTGTTCAACGTCATCAACAATGTGGTCAATTTAAAGTTTGATCCCCAAATACCAAAGATAAACGCCAAGAAGATCAAGGTAAACGAAATCGGGAACCCGATAAAGATCACAAAAATCATCACAGCCAGCATAATTAAACCGATTATCGGCTTAGAAAGTCCAGGACGGGATTTCATTAGCTCCGTAAACCATTCACCGCCCGGCGTAATATCAGGCATAAACACGGCCATGATCAACCACACTAAGGCAATCAAGTAAACAGGAAGCACCATGACGAAATAGCGTTCACGCGCTTTACCCATTTTATGGAATGCACGGAATAGTTCAGGGATCCCTTGAAGGGTTAGAAGAAGACCACCAATGGGCATCGCCAAACGCGCAGGCCACAATACGGGTTCCCACGGGCTATCAAATGCAGTTTCGCCTGTGCGATAGGCCAGTTCCCAGTATTGGGCGGCGATAATTGTGAAGAAGATCATCGATGGAATGAAAAACGCCATGTAAAGAACGGCGTCCACAGTGGCCTGTGTCTTGCCACTCCAATTACGATAAAGGAAATCAGCGCGGATGTGCACACCCCGCATCAAACCATAACCCGCGGCGCCCATGAATAGGACGCCTGCGATCATACGGCTGATGTCATAGGCGAACTGTGTTGGACCCAAACCCAATGCGCGCGCCGTGTCATCCCATCCATAGTCTGCCATAATGCCAAAGGCATTGCGGGAAAATACCTCAATTACCACAACGCCGATTAAAGGGATCATCAACAAACATAGTAGTTTACCGGCCCAATCGTTTAGAACGTCAATCGCACCCGTAATCGGGCGCTGCCATGGCGTCATATCCTCGGGGGTTTCCCCGGGCTTTTCTTGGCGGCGTTCAGCAATCAGTTCATCCGCGATCTCTAGATCGTCGGGTATTACCTCTTCTGCCATGGTTTGATCTCCCTCTCCGTCGCTCGCGTTTTCTCGAGTATTTTTATTTAGGAAAAAGCGGTCCGACGCGTTTACCTAAATAAAAGAACTGCGGAGCCCAAGGGCTCCGCAAATGTAATCAATTGATTATTTTAGTGTGTCCGCATGCGCTTTACCTAAACCTGCGTTTGATGCCTGTGCACCCGCCCAGAAAGGTACTGCGATGTCAGCGAAGTCTTTTTGAGACTGCCATACTTCAGCAAAGAAGGCATTATCAGCCGCGGCTTCTTCCAGAAGTTTTTTCGCAGCCGCCATATATTCTGAGAAATACTCAGCAGGCGTATCGTGCAACTGCACACCATGGTTTTCAGTCAAATCTTTCAGAGCTTTACCGTTTTCATAGATCCGATAGGATAGAGACTTTGATAATGATGCATTCGCCGCAACTTCAAGTGCTTTCTGCTCTGAGGCAGACAAGCTATTATAAACGTCGCGGTTCAAGTACATATCCGCATTAACAGTTACTTGGTGCAGACCCTGTAGGTAGTAATGCTTCAGCACTTTCTGGAAACCAAAGACTGAGTCAGGCTTCGGGCAGCACCATTCAGCCGCATCGATCGCGCCTTTTTCAAGTGCAGGTAGGATGTCACCACCGCCCATTGCAACGGCTGCAACGCCAATTTCATTGTAGGCTGCACCAACCATACCGGGAGGCGCGCGGAAGCGTAGTTTACGGAAGTCATCCATAGATGCGATTGGCTCTGGGAACCAACCCAAGGCTTCCGGACCAACTGGCTGCAGCATAAAGCCTTTTACGTTTACGCCCATCTCGTCCCACAAGCGGTCATATAGCTCTTTACCACCGCCATACTGGAACCATGATAAGAATGCCTGGTTATCTAGACCTACGCCAGCTCCTGCGATTGGTGCGCCAAATAAGTTTGCCGCTGGGTGTTTACCACCCCAGTAGTGCGTCCATGCGAAGCCCGCTTCGACAAGACCCGCGTCAACCGCGTCGATGATGTCACGTGGGCCAACAACGGCTCCCGCTGGCAAGATTTCAATTTTCACAGACCCATTTGTTAGGTCAAATACGTCTTGAGCAAAGCTCTCAACCATTCTGACCTCATCAGTTGAGTTTCCGAGTACAGATTGTACACGAATGACAGTTTCAGCGAATGTCGCCGACGCCATCATGGTAAGGGCCGCCGCCCCTGCCGTTAGAGTTTTAAGATTAAACATCAATTTACCTCCCTTGATGCTGTATCCCTCGTGCGAGTTATCGTTGCTGCCAGGATTGAGGGGGTGTCTTGGCAGTATTTAAAAGTGGGCTATCCCCAAGCTCGAATTGGGAAACCACTTCATGAAATGAGGATGTAGCGTTCATCGCGCATCCTCCAACACCAACTGACTGGCCTTTTCGCCAATCATAATTGCGGGTGCATTTGTGTTGCCGCTGACGATGCGCGGCATAATCGAAGCGTCGGCAACGCGCAGACCGCGTACACCTTTGACGCGCAATGCAGGATCGACCACAGCCATCGGATCAATCCCCATTTTGCATGTTCCTGTCGGGTGATAAATCGTAACCGAGTTACGGCGCGCCCAATCGAGGGTTGCAACATCATCATCCATTGCAACACCGGCACCTGGTGCATGTTCTTCGGTGATATATGATTTCAACGGTTCGGCTTGGGCAATACGACGCGCAATCTGAATGCCCTTCACGATCGTGCGGCAATCCGTATCCGTTGCCAAATAGTTTGGGTGGATTTCTGGATGATCGTCCATGTTTGCCGAACGAAGCGACAGATGTCCTGCGCTTTCTGGGCGCAGTTGCAAAACAGAGGCCGTAAAGCCCGAAAATTTATGAGGCCCATCGGCAGGCTTATCCGCGCTCCAAGGTTGAATGTGGAATTGGATGTCTGGGGTTTCCAGATGCTCTTCGGTTTTTAAAAACCCTGTTCCCAGACTTGCCGCCATGGTCATCGGGCCGCGCTGCGTCAA
>JAFMKS010000037.1 GCA_017852835.1 Paracoccaceae bacterium | reverse complement strand
CCTGTTACGCAATCGGGTCTATAATCACCTTTCGCTATTTGCAGGATGAAAGCGCGTTCGCGATTTTGTTCAGTTTTTTGGTCGCCATTGGGATCAGCGGCGCAGTGATTACGTCGGTGTTCACTGTGTTCCCTGCCTCAGATCATATGATCGCAACGGCCCCGTTTTTGTTCAGTGGATGGCAAAGAGTTGATGCGCAATATTGGCTTTATCTCTTCATTATTGCATTGGGCGCGACTGTGGCGTTGTCGCTTATGACACGGGCCTATCAATTAGCCAAAACCAGTTATGCCGCAATCTTTGAATATGCCTATTTGCTGTCGGTCAGTTATTTCGGCTGGCTCTTCTGGGACCTCACGCCAAATGCGCTGAGTGTTGTCGGTATCGTTTTCATCATCGCGTCTGGCGTTATAATCACGCTTGCACAGCGCAAAGCGATCTAAACCGACGTATCTGTTCCAATTCATGCCCGCGTTTTTTCCTGCGGTCGCATTGTATACAATTGTATTTCTTGGACTTTTTTGGATACACAGCCTATGTCATGCACATGAGTAGAAAAGATTGTAACACCTGCGAAATCAGCGCCAATCAGCTGATGGACGAATGCCCATCCTGTGGTGCGCAATTTGAACACTTATCGACGGACGCACGCGTTTATGGGGTCATTGCCCTTTTCGTTGTGTTTGGCGTCTCGCTCATACTATCCGCTGGTTAATCCACGCCTGATAATGCGCATCCCTCAACCGTGATGCGGTGCATGTATCGACGGTGCCCATCGTAGTCGTTGATCGCCTTATGCCAGGTGGCACGGTTGTCCCACATCGTGACATCGCCCTGTGACCAACTCACACGCGCCTGATACTCGGGTTTTTGGCATTCATCGTAAATCATTGCCAAGATATGTTGGGACTCTGTTTCGCTGATCCCATCAATATGCGTTGTGAAATCGGGATTTACATATATCCCCTCTCGTCCTGACAGGGGATGTCGGATCACAATGGGATGTAGGGCATCTTGGGTTGCAAGATGAGCATTTTCAATGCGTCCTGTTTTTGATGACTCAGACGTCATTTGCGATGCGCCAAATGCATGACGCGATGAATGCCATGCTTTAAGTTCCCGCAAAAATGATTTCACTGGGTTGGACATATTTTCAAACACACCTGCCATAGACACAAAAACCGTATCCCCACCAAAGGGCGGCACCTCAATCGCATGCAAAATTGATCCCATTGCGGGCACTTGATCATAGGAATGATCTGTGTGCCAACGTTCACCAATCGCCTTTTTCTGATCTTTTTCCTTTAGTACGATTGCGATTTCAGGATGCGTATCCAGCTTTTTGAAAAAGCGGTTCACATTGATGGTTCCAAATCGGCGTGCAAAGGCCAAATGATCCTCGGGCGCAATATTCTGTCCGCGGATCGTAATGACAGAATGATCGGCAAAGGCCTGATAAATCGCCTCAAATTGCTGATCGTCTTTGATGTCGGCTCCGATGATTTCTGCACCAAGGCTACCTGTAAGGGGGCGAATATCCATCATAACACGCCACGTCACTGTGTCGGGATGAGCCTTTTTCAACCACTGCTCAGGGTCACAATTTATAGTGTTGCACCACTGATTTCGACGATACGTTAGTTGGCGCAAATTTCAATGACGGAATTTGACGGGTTCGATAATCTTTGCGTCCTGCTCTGTACATGGCAGATGAATTCCGTTACTGCGCCCCCAGAGCGTGCCGTTTTGATAGGAGGCAGCGCTCCAAAGGGTAAGGTTCCATGGGGGAACGAATGCCCCGGAACAAAAATTGAGATAAGATTGAAAACCTCCCTAAAGATTGCGCTGGATAAGCGCGGATACGAGGTTTTGACACCCGTACAACAAGAAGTGTCAAAACCTGAACTTGATAACTCTGACCTATTGGTTTCTGCACAAACTGGATCTGGTAAAACCGTTGGGTTTGGCATTGCAATTGCGCCAAACCTTCTGCCCGATGATGCGGGATTTGGACGCGCGGACGCGCCATTGGGTTTGGTCATTGCGCCCACACGCGAATTGGCGATGCAGGTCAAACGCGAACTTCAATGGCTTTATGCCGAGGCGGGGGTTGTTATGGCCTCTTGTGTTGGGGGCATGGATATGCGCGATGAACGACGCGCATTGGAACGCGGTGCCCATATCGTTGTGGCCACACCTGGGCGTCTGCGCGATCACATTATGCGCGGCAGCATAGATTTATCACAAATCCGCGCTGTGGTTTTGGATGAGGCGGATGAAATGCTGGATCTGGGCTTTGCCGAAGATTTGGAAATGATCCTTGATGAAACGCCAGACACACGGCGTACCCTGTTGTTCTCTGCAACAGTCCCCAAGGGGATCGCCCAACTGGCCAAAAAATATCAACGTGACGCCATTCGTATCACAACATTGGCTGAAAAATCCCAACACACGGATATCGAATATCGGGCGATCAAGGTGGGCAAGCATGATGGTGAAAACGCAATCATTAATGTCCTGCGCTATCACGAAGCGCCCAGTGCCATCGTGTTTGCAAATACCCGTGCCACCGTTGGGCGCCTGACCACACGCCTATCAAACCGCGGTTTTTCGGTTGTGTGTTTATCAGGTGAATTGTCGCAATCGGAACGTTCGCACGCGCTACAGGCGATGCGCGACGGTCGTGCACGCATTTGTGTGGCCACCGATGTGGCCGCGCGTGGCATTGACTTGCCAAAATTGGATTTGGTGATCCACGCGGAATTGCCCTCAAACCACGAAACGCTTTTGCACCGTTCTGGTCGGACAGGCCGCGCAGGACGAAAAGGGACATCCGTTTTAATCGTTCCGCCAAATAACCTGCGCAAGGCAGAACGTATTTTAAAATCTGCGAAACTGAACGCCGAATGGGGATCAGCGCCAACAGCGGATCAGGTGTTGGCCAAGGACCATGAACGCATTTTGGAAGATGATGTTTGGACACGCGATACAAACCCCGCGCATGAACACATGGTATCCAAACTACTGGACCTATACGGTGCAGAGCGTGTTGCAGCCGCGTTTTTGGAAACCTATACGCAAAAAATGTCTGCACCTGAGGATATTTCAGAGGCCTATGAGGCCCCTGCCCGTCAGCCCAAGAAAACATATCAAGATTTCGGCGAAAGCGTTTGGCTACGTCTGGAACAGGGCCGTGACGATGGCCTATCCCCTGGTCAGGTTGTGCCGATGCTGTGCAAGGCGGGCGATATCACAAAAACCGATATCGGTGCGATACGCATTCAGGGCAATCACAGTTTCATTGAACTGCGCGCGCCAAGTGTGGATGGGTTTTTCAAATCTGTTGGCCCAGACGCCCGCGTCGAGGGCGCAGTGGTCAAGCAATTGAGTGAGGCACCAAACATCCCACCCGCGGACCGCAACCGCAAACCCGAACGTCCACTCGGACGTTCAAATGGGGATGCCCCAAGACGGAAATCGAATTTTCACCCGCTTGGTGATGCACCAAAGGAACAACGCCCAGATCGGCGCAAATCCGATGATCGCCCAAAACGCACAGAAAAGCGGGATTTCAAAGCAAAGCCGAAACGTGCCAAGGAATTGCCAGAAGGTGTGGTTGCGCCCTTCAAGAAGAAGGATGCCAAACCTGCCCCAAGCAACAGTGCACCAAAACCTGAGGCCAAACCAAAGTCCAAGGTGCGCAAAGGCGCAAGTGATCCAAGCAAACCCATGCGCGCGCCCAAGGTTGGCAAGTTCAACAGCAAGAAAAACAAGGCCCGCCGTGAGGCCGCCGCAATGGGGGGCAAAGGCGCCGACAGCAAACCGATGCGCAAACGCACATAATCACAATCAGACTTCATAGATAATTGAATGCGACGGAGACACCTTCGTCGCATTTTTCATTTCAACTCCACCCCTGTTGACGCGATACATCGCAAAGCTACCTCACCCCTCTAACAACGGATAGTAAGATGAGCGACGCAACACATACAGACGACTTGGGAAAATGGGACCTGCGCATCCGTAAATTCTTGATTGCATTTGCACTTTTGACACCGAACTATTTGTTCATGCGGGTGGTTCTGGATTGGTTTTAAACTGGACAGACGATAATGTTGAAATCCAAAATACTTGGGGATTATGAAGGGGATAAGATGGTTTTGACCTGCGCGCGCTGTCAGCATGAATTTTCCCATGACATTTCGAATTTGATACTGGTTGTTGGGAAAGAGGCTACGTTACACGCCGCCAGGACCCGCGCGGTCTGTCGCCGATGTAATACCCGTGGTGACAACACCTATCGCATCGTCCCGAAATCAAAATGACCGAGAGAATGAGATATATTGACGAAGTCTGCGCCGCGTTGTTGGATGATACAGAACGTAAATACATCATGGCGCGAACACACTTGGAACAGTTGAAAGACGCGGGTGAAGTCCCAACAGAAGAGCACGCGGATCAGATCGAAGCAACGCGCAAAGAATATCTGCGCGCCTCCAAAGAGTATTTGGCAATCGCCTTTAAAACAAAATTTTTAGGAGTTGATTTGGAATGAAATTTATCTTGGCTAGCATCACTGCATTGACATTCACATCAACCTCACTTACTGCGCAGACCCTGCCCAGTTGTCCGGGTGGAAACGCAGATCCCACAAAATTCTGTCCCGTAGGCCAACAATGGTCAGATGCTGCACAAGATTGCATTGTTATGGCATGATCCGAAAATTGGATCACATCTTGAATTTACAGACCTCACGCGTCATCAAAGCGTCAGTCATTTAACCCAAGCCAGAAAAGACCCCCATGCAGCAATCGCAATTCGGAATATTTCTGGCCCTGATTGGCGCGTTAATTTTAACGCCAGACAGTCTGTTTATGCGCCTGTCGCAGATGGACGGAGGTGCGATGTTGGCCTGGCGCGCAACATTGGCAGGCATGGTTTTCCTATTGATCGGCCTGAACAAAAGACGTCGCAGCATCGACACATCCAAACGGATTTTTTCCAAAAGCTTTGTCGCGCTGATCATCTGTCAAATCGCAAACACATCGTTTTTTGCATTCGCGATTTCCCTGGCCCCTGTTGCGATCGTTTTGGTGGCTGTGGCCACCGTTCCGATCATTTCCGTGATCCTGAGCGCGCTGTTTTTGGGGGAACGCACCAGCCTCCGATCTTGGGGCATCATCTTGACCGTAATGTTGGGGATTGTGATTTCCGTTTACGGTGATTTACACGACGATATTGATTTCAATATGCAGACCGTAATGGGCGCATTGCTGGGATTGGCGGTGGCCTTTAGCCTTGCCATCAATTTCATTGTGGTGCGGCAGGATCGGACTGTTGAATTTGAACTCGCCCTAGGGATTGGCGCATTGATTGCGGGTTTAACGGCCTTTGCACTTTCTTCAACCGCAACAAATGTCACGTTAAGCAGTACATTAATTATATCACTTACTGGACTGATTATATTGCCAGTTTCCTTTGTAATGCTGTCCCGTGCATCACGTTACACAACCGCGTCAAATGTCAGTATGTTGATGTTATTGGAAACTGTCTTGGGACCATTGTGGGTATGGATGATTATTGATGAGCGCCCCTCTCATTTGACCATTGCAGGGGGTGCAATTGTCATACTGGCGATTTTCTATTTCTTACTGTCGGAACGCAAGAATACGACACCCGTTTAGGGTTTATTGATCCTGACCTGTTTCTTGGTTTGCGCTGCCTTCATTCGGCTGTGGATCGACCCACAAACTGACAATCGCGGTTATAATTATTGCAATTGCCACAGGCACCATACGACGGGTGAAGAAACGGTCAAAATCAACAAGTTTGGACAACATGGTTCTAAACTGCTCCTTGCGGCAAATTGATCACCCAGCCTTGGGCTGACAGGTCAAAATGTTTAACTGGATCGAGGGTTCGCGCCCATATTTCACGATGGCTGTGTGATAAAGTGTTTGTTCTATGAACAAAAAGATGTCTTCACGATCCGCATCTAAGGCATGGGCCCGAAATGACAGATTTGTTGCCTGATCAGACAGATATGTTACATCGTAGGCAGTATGAAAAAACACACCATCCGCGGTGATATCACTCCCGTTGATTGTAAAATCAATCGTACGCCCCGGATACGCAGGTGTCATACTGGTCGTCACAGCGAACGAATGCCGCTGTGCCTCGCTACAGGCAAAAGATGCGGCCTCGACCGTATTCGGTGCGGTTCCCATCCCAAAAAGCATTGTCGCACAAAGGACGGCAATGCCACCCTTAATCTTTGTGGCCAAGTGTATCTTCCCACAGGTTATAAAGCGCCAAAGCCAAAACAAAGATCGCGATGCACATGAACGGCAAACCGCCCATAAACCCTGCGAAACCTGTTGAAATGGAATGCGACAAACCAATGATGAACACGGCAAATAGGCCAAAGCCAATAAGGCCCGTGATCAAGTTGACAAGTTTAGACATTCGTCTTCTCCTCTTCATTGATATCGTTTTGAAGATAGTGTTGCAGCCACGCAGATGTGCGGAACAGGCGATCATCCTCTTGCTTCCCGCCGATCAATTGCAATCCAAATGGCATATCGTTTTCGCCCAAAAATAGCGGCAAGGTGAGACAGGGCAAACCCGCAAGCGTCCAAATCAAACAGTTGATCGCATTTCCTGTCGTCCCCATGGACCGCAACGGGGCAATGCCTGTCGCGGATGGCGCGATGATCGCATCATAGTCCATGTAATGCTGGGTAAAGAAACGTTCACATGACAGTTTAACATCCAGTGCGTCGTGGTATTGCACCTTGGTAATCTGCATACCGCGTTCATGCGCATCGGTCAGTTCCACAGACAGTGTGTCAGCCCCTTTTGCAATCAGCGGTTCAAGGTTTCGCGCGATTTCATAATCATAGATGATTTTATGAACCGCGGGCAGTGTCGCCAATTCTGGGGCAACAGGCAGGCGATCAACCTGATCGCCCAGCATATCAACGATTTGTTCCATCGCCTGCAGAACATCCTGATCGCATTGGTCATGATATGGCATATCAAACCAACAAAATGATGGCCGAACTGGCGCATCAGATGTGACACCTGCATACATATCAGGGCGCGGCCAATCATAACTGGCTTCATCCCGCTGGTCCAATCCGCCAATCACATCAGAGAGCATCGCCGCATCCTTTAGATCGTTGGTGAACACACCCACCTGATCCAATGTTGCAGAGGTTTGAAAAAACCCAACGCGAGAGGTAACGCCGCGAGAGGGTTTAAACCCATATGTCCCGCAATAAGATGCAGGTCGAATTACGGAACCACCGGTTTGCGATCCAATAGCTATAGGAACATGACGTGCGGCCACCGTCGCCGCCGAACCCGCCGAGGACCCGCCAGGGCTATATTCGGCATTATGTGGGTTCGTTGTGGTCGTCGGGGTCATATAAGCCAATTCGCAGGTCGTGGTTTTCCCCATGATCACGGCACCCGCTTCTAGCAGGTTTTCAACAACGCGTGCGCTGGTGGTGGGCACATGACCGTCAAGTGTTGCGTTTCCTAAACCCGTCGGCATACCGCGCACATCAATGATGTCTTTGATCCCCACTGGGACACCATGCAGCGGCCCCAGCGAACGGCCCAATTTGCGGAACCAATCGGCCTGACGCGCCCGCTCAACGGCCCCGTCACGATCCAAATAAGCCCATGCATTGATTTCATCATTGGTCGCGTCGATACGGGCCAAATATTGCGACACAAGTTGTTCAGAGCTGAACCGCCCTGCTCTTATGCCTTCGGCGGCCTCAACCGCCGAAAGAAGTGTTAGATCGTTATTCACTTATGGTACCCATTTTCCGAACAAGTAATCTGGGAACCAAAGCGCAAGACCTGGGAACTGATACATCATCACCATACAGAAAATCACAATTCCCAAATATGGCATGATCCCTTTAAAGATCTGCATCAATTCGATTTGGTTCTTCAACACGCCCTTTAGGTAATAGGCCGACATCGCCATGGGCGGTGTTAGGAACGAAGTTTGCAGGTTCAGCGCAACCAACATCGCAAAGAAGTATGGATTGATCCCAAATGTTTCCAGCATTGGCAAGAAGATTGGAACAAATATGATCAAAATCTCTGACCATTCAAGCGGCCATCCAAGAAGGAAGATGATCAACTGCGCAAGAACCAAGAACTGCCAAGGCTCAAGATTTAGCGCAAGAACCCAATGTTCGATGATGTCGTGTCCACCAAGGTATGAGAAGATTGAGGCAAAGGTCCATGACCCCACAAACAACCAACATACCATCGCGGTCGCCTTGGCCGTTAGGAACACACTTTCCTTGACCTTGGTCCATGTCAATTCGCGATAGATCGCTGCCAAAACCAAACCGCCAAGTGCACCCATGGCCGCCGCTTCGGCGGGTGTTGCCAAACCGCCCAAGATTGACCCCAAAACCAATAGGATCAAAACAGTCAATGGCACGAACGAAATCAAAAGGTTGTAATAAACCACACCCCAAGGCGGAATGTCGTCTTTCGCAGGCATCGGTGCAAGGCTTGGGTTAATTTTCACCCGAACGATCACGTAAACGATGTAAAGACCCGCCAACAGCAACCCTGGGAACACCGCCGCTGCATAAAGGCGCAATGGTGAAAGTTCCGCAATCGCAGCATAGACGATTAGCATGATGGATGGTGGGATCAAAATACCCAATGTCCCACCCGCACAGATGATACCAGCAGCAAAACTTTTGTCATAGCCTGCCTTATTCATCGCAGGATAGGCCAACAGCCCCATCAGTGTCACAACCGCGCCCACAATACCAGAAGCCGTGGAAAACACTGCACAGGTTAGCAGTGCAGCAATCCCCAAGGACCCCGGCAGATTGTGCGCAGCCTGATAGAGTGAGAAGAACAAGCGGTTCACGATGTTCGCGCGTTCGACCACATACCCCATGAACAAGAACAGTGGGATCGCAACCAGCGTATCGTTCTCCATCACCGAATAGGTGTTCTGGTTCAAAAGGTAAAAAATGTTGTTGTTAAAGATATCTGCAATCGATTCAGGCGCGCCTGCATAATATGCATAATATCCAAACGCTACGCCCATGGCGATCAATGTGAAGGCAATCGGAAACCCGAGAAGAACCAACAAAATGAAGAGGCATAGCATTAAAATCGCTACTTGAGGATCGGTCATCAGTTCGTATCTCCGTCGATGAGAAGGTCTTCTGTTTCTTTCACATCTGCGATGCGTTCAGGCCATTTGCCTGTTTTCATCGCGATCCAGCAGCGCGCCATTTCGGCCACCCCTTGGATCATCAACAACGCACCCGCCACAGGGATCAGCGTTTTGAAGAAATAGATCTGAATACGTGCTGGGCTGTTCCAGCTAACTTCTTTGTACCGCCAGCTGTCCGACGCGATTTCCCAACCGTACCAAAACAGGGCGATCATGCCGGGGAAGAAGAAGATGATGTATAGCAAAAAGTCCACGCGCGCCTGCCAGCGTACCGAAAACAGACGATACAGCACATCACCGCGCACATGCGCATCCTGAGCCAATGTATATGCACCCGCCATCAAAAACAGCGCGCCATACATCTGTACCATCATATCAAATGCCCAAACCGTTGGACTATTTAATACATAGCGAACAAACACCTCATATGACACCGAAAGCGTCAGAATGAGAATGCACCAACCAAAAGCCTTACCAACCCATTGGCTAAGACTTTCAATAGAATGAATCCAGTTTAACAATGCCCTCTCCTTTGGCATGCGGGTAGACGAAACGGCGATCGAAATTTTCGACCGCCGCTTTGTTCATTTATGTTAGGATTAACCGAAGTAGTGTCCGTATGCCATTTTATAATCTGGCTGGTTCAGGTTTAGATAACCCATAACACGTTTTGCATAGGCTTTCTGGCTATCGACCACTTTCGCAAAGAATTCATCCTCGCCTGAAATACGATCCACAACAATATCCCATGCTTTCAACTGTTCTGCCATCACGCTGTCAGGTGTACGATAAACGTTTACGCCCTGTTCGTTGCGCAATGTGTCCAAGTCGTTCGCATAGCGGTTTGTGTTGTGCCAGTAGAAGTTTGAGTTTTCAGCTTCTGATGCGTACTTCAGAATTGCTTTTTGCTCATCCGCTAGAGCGTCGAATTTCTTCTTGTTGAATGTCACTTCGAAGAATTCTTGTGACTGGTGGAATGAACCCAAGTGATAGTGCTTAGATACGTCCTGCATACCAAAGTCACGGTCTGATGTTGGGTTGTTAAATTCTGCCGCGTCAATCAAACCTGATTTCATCGCTGGCTGAATTTCGCCGCCAGGCAACTGCACAACTGACATGCCCATTTCCAACAGAACGTCTGCTGCCAGACCAACTGTACGGTATTTTAGACCCTTCATTTGTGATGAATCTTTAATCTCTTCTTTGAACCAACCCATTGGCTGCGCTGGCATCGCAGAGTTAAAGAATGACACAACGTTCAGACCCAATGACGCCATTAGTTCGTCAAACAGCTCTTGACCGCCGCCATAGTAGATCCAACCCAACACTTCTTGTGATGACCAGCCAAAGCATGGACCAGTACCAAACAATGACGCTGCTTTTGATTTGGAATACCAATATGCGGGAACATAGTGTGCCGCATCCAGAACGCCGCGGTGAACCGCGTCTTGCATCTGGCTTGTTTTTACGACTGAGTTAACAGGTAGTAGTTCGATGGTTACTGAACCACCTGACATCTCGTTCACGCGTTTTACGTATGAATTCGCGTTCTCAAGAAAGATACCGCCGCCCCATGCAGCCTGCATTTTAAGCGTGGTGCCGTGGCCGCCTGCGATTGCTGGCGCTGCAAGAGTGCTTGCACCAACGACTGCTGAGCCGCGCAAAAAGTTACGACGGTTTAGTGAATTAGTCATTATTTCCTCCCAATAATCTGCGCATCGCGCATGTTAGAAATATTCCGCGATAAGACTTCGTCAATAAAATTTCAAACCATTAGTGAAATAATATTACCAATACAAAATTGGGCGCGCAAATTTCTTAGTTTAACATTAGATAAATCAGGCTTTCAGAATACCTTAAACAGCGCGACCGATCAACTCTTGGTAGAATTGCGTCGCGGTATCGCTACCTAATTCTACGTCACTCATTGCAATCTGCGATCCGGCCGAAATATTGCGTTTCAATCGCACACCATGCGCCAAACCGATTGGCAAAGCGTTCTGAGCGACATTTAAAGGCAACGCCTGCCCCCAAACGGTATAACCCCCTTCCCCGTCCAATACTTCACCTGCGGATAAATCGCGTTTTGCGATGGAGGCAACGGTTCCACGCATTTCTCGTGATTGACCAGTTGGTTCGTTTCTTAACGCGGCACTGAGAACCGAAATAGACAGCTCAAGTCCAATCAAGTGAAAGGGTTTGTACATTGCCGCAAATTGGCCTGTACTATCGGTTGGCAATCCATATTGTTTGAAACAAGATGCGGCGTAATCATTGGGCGCTTCGAACACAACGTAGACACCCCACCTCAAATCACGAAATACATCGCGCCCATCCCGTTCAAGCGAGGAGATGGTTTCCACCATGCCGCGTTTTTCTAGTTGGCCACCGAACTCTTTGGGTCGCAACACATGTGCCAAATCATCCACGCCACAGGGTGGAAACGATAAACCAGTTTCGGGCACATCCAATCCGCAGGCATTTGCTATGGCCACCATTTCGATCGCGCTTTTTGTTCCATCCAAAAAGGAATTAAACATTTGCGGATTCATGCCCGCGGTCCGCGCCTGATCAGCGGTCAAACCATAGTAATCCCAGACGTTATCTGGGGTGACAGTGTGATAGATTGGCAAATACTTAGTACCCTTCCCCGCTGCTGTGATGTCAAATCCTGTCGCCCGCGCCCAGTCCACCATTTCGCAGACCAAGGCTGGTTGATCACCGTAGGCCATGGAATAACAAACGCCTGCGGCGCGCGCCTTTTTCGCAAGGAGTGGGCCAACCATCACGTCCGCTTCTACGTTGACCATGACAACGTGTTTACCAGCCTCAATAGCAGCAAGCGCATGTTCGGTTCCTGCGCGCGGACTTCCTGTGGCTTCGATGACAACATCTACGTCATCACGCTTGGCCAGCTCTACGCCGCTTTCCTCGTATGCAACGGCATCAATCTGTCCAGCACACCATCCCACTGCAGTACAGGCGGCAACCATGCGGGCATGTTCCAATTCGGCGATTGCGCTCACCTCTATCCCTGCGATTGTGGGCACTTGGGACAAAAACATTGATCCAAACTTACCCGCACCAATCAATCCAACCCGAACGGGACTATTACGCGACGCAGCCTCAGCAGCAAGGGATGCTAGGTTCATGATGGTCCTCCAAATTTCATGCGATGTTACAGAGCATTCCAAATCTTTTTGTTTGTGGCAAGAAACAGTTAGGGATAAACAATTAGAATTTTCATTTGCATCCAATCAATCTGTGGAAAAGTATGGGTAAAGGGACGCAACAGGAGTTTTGCGATGTTGAAACTGATCGATAATCGACTAACAGCAGAAGTATTGTATACACTACAAAAGATGGGGCATGGGGATGTTTTGATTATCGCCGACGCCAACTTCCCATCCACTTCCATATCCAAGTCGACCGTATCGCAAAGCGTTTTGAATATGGAAAACCTAAACGCGCCCGAGGCGATTGAGTCGATCCTAACCCTGCTTCCATTAGATACATTTGTCGATGATTTCGCAGGCCGAATGGAGGTTGATGATCAACCTAATTTCCTACCCCCAGTGCAACAGGAAGTCGCAAAAATCGTTCGCGTAAATGACGATAAGTCCCGTAGCATGATTTCAATCGAAAGACAGACTTTTTACGAAGTAGCACGGAAAAGCTATGCCATTGTACAAACCAGCGAAACCCGATTGTTTGGGTGTTTCATGCTGCGCAAAGGTGTCATTTTTCCTTCATAACCGTCGCTCGCGGTAGGCGTACATGAATACCGCGCTAGATGTGATGAATGGTAAGGAGCACAATGAACATACGCAAAACATTCACCTTCTTGGCGTTTTACGCATCCACTTTTGTCGCTGCCAGTAGTGCGGCCGTTTGGGAGGTGGGCGGAACGTGGTATCAATCGTTAAACCAACCCAGCTTTACACCGCCCTCATGGGTTTTTGGGCCTGTGTGGACGATCCTGTACCTGATGATCGCGATTGTCGCCTATCGCATCGCCTATGCTCAGGAAACATCTTGGAAAATCCCTACCCTCGCGCTTTGGGCGCTTCAGATTGTGCTGAATACCTTGTGGACGCCCATATTTTTTGGTGCAAAAAACCTGGGGGGTGCAATGATCTATATTGGGCTTCTCTGGGTCACGATTTGTGTTCTGATCTGGACGACACGTCAGGTCGATAAACTCTCAGCATTTCTTTTGCTCCCGTATCTAGCATGGGTCAGTTTCGCTGGCGTCTTGAATTTCGCATTCTGGTCCCTAAACCCGTAACACATGTGACGCGGCAACACTACAATTTGAAATCGGCCACTCCGAGTTAATCACAATAAAAGAACAAATTTTCTGCAAATTTTGAACGTTCCGAATTAAGATCGTAGATCGCCACAAGTTCTGCATTCGATATGTCATCCCATGCAGTTACATGCTCGAGCGCAAAAAATCCGCATCCGGTTAATTCAATTCTCATCAGACCGTTTCGCCAATACTAAGTAATTATTAATTATAATACTTTTAATAAATGACGACTGTGTAAATGTTTCTATTGCAGGATATTTTGTTTAGCATCAACATTTGTAATGACACGTTTCACTTTCCAGAGCTAAACAACGATAAAAGGATGAATTGAAATGAGTTTTAAGGACAAACTCACGAAAATTAAAAATAATTTATATACCAAAGCTGATTTCATTATCGCCGACGCCAAAGACGGTGACATGGCGTTTGGGTGTGCGACTGCTGGTGTGAATGAACAGGGCGTTTCACTTCCGATAAAAAAATACCGCGATGACATTGTGCGCGTGGTCAGTTCTGAACTTGTGGACATTATGCTAACATCTGTTTCAAATGCAGAGATCCTATCAGACCTCAATCTTTATGAAACCCATAGAACCACACCTGCCGTAAGATTGAATGATACAACGGATATCTGGCATGTGCGCGGGGGAACCTATCCAAAGCATATGATGCAAAATTTTCGCAGCGCTGAAATAACACGCGCCAAAGCAGTGGCAGAACTGGGGCTTTATTCTGTAACCTTTTACAATGATCTAGAACAAGATTTGCAAACATTACGGGACTATAAAAAATTTCGAAACGAAGCGAGCAAACTAGGATTTGACCATTTTCTAGAGGTTTTTAATCCACAAATTTCGGTTAAAACTGAAGATGATTTTTGGAAATACAACAATGACATGATTGTACGCTGCTTGGCTGGAGTCTCGCAATATGAACGACCATTGTTTTTGAAAGCCGCATATAACGGCCCGGCTGCAACTGAAGAAATTTCCAATTATGATCCGGCACATTTGGTATTCGGAATCCTGGGCGGCGGCGCAGGCACGACACGAGACTGTTTAGAATTGTTAAGACAGGCAGAAAAATATGGCGCCAGAGTCGCCTTATTTGGAAGAAAAATTTATCAATCAGAATGTTCAATTTCTATGATCACGGCGATGCGGCGCGTTTTAGAACAGGACATTTCCAGCATAGAGGGTGTAAAAGCGTATCACTATGATCTTAGTCAATTAGGGATTACGCCCAGACGCGCATTGACGGATGATTTAGAGCTGACCGAAGAAATATTGCGGGTAAATGTTTGATGCGACGCGGATTTATTACACTCGGCACATGGTGTCTAGATCGTAATATCGTTTTGGATTTCTGGCCAAATGAAGATATGGCAGCCCATGTGCATCATATAACACTGGCTGGCGGAGGCAGTGCGTGCAATTTTGCTGTGAATATCAAAAAATTAGACCCGGAAATGCACGTCGAGACCCAAGGATTAATCGGTGACGGCGAAAAAGCTGATTTCCTGATGTCAATAGCCGACACATTTGGGATAATACGTTCAGGATTAATAAGATCAGATCTGGGCGATACACAAACGACAGACGCATTTGTTTCACAAAAAACTAATCGACGCACACATATTCTCTACGCGGGCGTCGCGGACTTTTTGACACCAGAACATTTTGATTTCTCTAACACGACTGCAAAAATCGCCCATTTCGGGCTGCCCAGTTTGCACAAAACCATGGATCAGTCTTGGCAGGGTGAAGAAAACGGCTGGCTTTCCTCACTTAAAGAGGCTCAAAAACATGGACTACATACAAACCTAGAATTGGTTGCAGGCAACGAAACTAAGTTGAAAGAAATCGTCGTTCCGTGTTTACCACATTTATCAAGCCTGGTGGTAAATGATCACGAAATCGGCGCAATTACTGGAATCCAAACACAGTCAAATAATGCAACAAATATTGATAAGATAAAATTTGCAGTAAATTCTGTGCTTGAAAAAGGGCGCATGGATTTTGTTTTGGTTCACTTCCCCCAAGGAGCAATATTAGTCACGCGTGATGGAAAAGAAATTATTCAACCCTCTGTTGATATTCCTCTCCAATTAATAAAGGGCACGAATGGCGCAGGCGATGCATTCTCTGCTGGTTTCTTTTACGGGATCCATGAAAATTGGCCACTCTTGGATGCAATAAAACTTGGGCATGCTTCTGCTGCGGCCTCTCTGCGCTCAGTCGAGACATATACGTGTGTTCAATCTGTTAGAGAGTGTTTGGATCTAACGAATAAATGGGGATGGCGCAGTGAAATAGCATAGGCATCTTCAAAGGGATCAGATCAGACCCGACATTAACTCTTCTGCGCCTGCCAAAACATCCATCAAATGAGAAATTGGCGCGCCTTGGTAACCCCCACGTAACCAACACAACACTCTAAAAGTACATTTGTTATGGCCAGAATTCCCTCGAAGGTAAAAACGTCGCCTTCGCCCTTCTTTAGAACTTCTATTTCTAGAACGAACGCTCAGCTACAAATAACTCGTAAATTACCTTTGAACATCAAGGTTGGGAAAAAATGTTCTGCCATGCTTTATGTTGTACTCGCTTATAAAAAACAACATCAGTAAAAACTTCAGACTATGCTTTAATTAAGTATAGCTTAGGCAAAATTTTATGCAAAGTTCCTCAGGATTCTGCCAAGCAACAACCTCAAGCAATACAATGCGGTCTCTGAACTTTCGCTGACTTTGTCAAAGAATAGTACTCGGCGAAAACGCCCGTAACAGAAAATTCGTTAATCTGCATCCCGCTGCATGATCCACTCCACTTCAGGCGCAGGCACAAAGCGCCATTTGCGCAAGGGACCTGCCATGACATTCAAGTAATACATTTCAAACCCATAGGGCGCACCACAAGGATGATGCCCGCGCGGAACCAGAACTACATCCCCATCAGCAACCGCCATGATTTCATCCAGCTGGCCATCATCGGTATAAACCCGTTGAATGCCAAATCCATTTTCTGGGTTCAGGCGGTGATAATACGTTTCCTCAAGATAGGTAATGCGGGGATAGTCATCTTCATCATGACGGTGACTGGGAAAGGATGACCAATGGCCTGCCGGCGTGAATACCTCTGTCACCAGTAAGCTGTCGGCATAATCCTCATTTTCCATGGCAATATTATTGATGTGGCGCGTGTTTGTGCCCTTGCCACGCTCTGTCAGGGTAATACCATCTGGTCCAATGCGGCGCGCCTGATGGCCGCCCATCCCCGGGGCGGAACATACTGCCAAAACGCAATCGGATTCCGCAACTGCACTCCAATCAGTGCCATTGGGCAGGTACAAACAATGGGGAGGTGTTTTTTCAAACACATTCATCCGTTCCCCCAAAACACCCCAATCCTGACCTGCACCCGTGATTGCCGCCTTGCCTTCGACCAATACAAGGATCACTTCACGATCTCCTGTCACCTCGGCCGCCCTATCCCCCGCCTTTAGGTGATACAAGGAAAATCCAACATAGCGCCAGCCCGCACTTTCGGGTGTGATTTGGTGGACCTTGCCACGCTTACCAAAGGGTTTTTTCAGCAGATCAGACATGCATAAGCTCCATTATACCGTTTTTTGGGTGGCTTTGCCTTGGCGATAGGTTTCCCATGCATCATTGACCTCTGAACGCACAGACACCTCTGGCACACCAACCTCCCACCAGGAACCACCATGCGGTGTGCTGGGATAGGGATCTGTGTCAATCACGATCACATAAGGGCCAGTGATATCACCACGTTTGGCCAGTGCCTCTTCCAGTTCACTGATCGAAGAGACCTTGACCGATGTTGCCCCCATGGATGCCGCATGTGCCGCGAAATCAATGGCTGATGGTGTTTCGTGCACAGCGTCTTTTAGCAGGTTATTAAACTCTGCCCCGCCTGTGCCCATTTGCAAACGGTTGATACAGCCAAATCCGCGGTTGTCCGTGACAATCACCGTGAAGGATATGCCCATCATGGTAGCGGTCGCCATTTCGGAATTGGCCATCATATAAGTTCCATCGCCCGTAAAGCATAAAACATCGCGTTCAGGCTCAGCCATTTTAATACCCATGGCGCCCGCGATTTCATATCCCATACAGCTAAAGCCATATTCCATATGGTAGGACATGGGGCGGTTTGCTTTCCACAGTTTGTGCAACTCGCCCGGCATCGTGCCCGCAGCGCACATGACCACGCTGTGATCGCCCGCGCTGCGTTGCACCGCTCCAATCACCTGCATGTCAGTGGCCAATGCATTGCTGTCAGACGGGGCAGCGGTAAGCGGGTCAACCTTGGCAAACCAATCCTTTTTCAACCCATCGATTGAGGCGGGTGATGTGTGATCGCCCAGTGCGGATGACAGTTCCCCTAATCCCACGCGCGCATCCGCCAACAACGGCATCGCTCCGTGTTTCATGGCGTCATAGGCCGCAACATTCAGGCAGGCGATTTTACGATTAGGATTGGCAAATAGGCTCCACGAACCTGTTGTAAAGTCTTGGAAACGTGTTCCAACGCCGATCACCAAATCCGCCTCGGCACAAACCGAATTGGCCGCTTCGCCCCCCGTTACACCGATCGGTCCCAAGTTTAGCGGATGGTCCCACGGCAGCGCGGATTTCCCCGCCTGCGTTTCTGCAATAGGAATATTGTGCGTCTCAGCAAATGCCGCCAGTTCCGATGTTGCATCTGAATAATGAACGCCACCTCCTGCAACGATCACAGGGCGTTTTGCGGTGCGAATGGCATCTACCATATCAATCAGTTCATTTACATCAGGCCGGACACGTCGTTGACGCCACACTTTGGGTTCAAAAAACGCCTCTGGATAATCATAAGCCTCGGCCTGCACATCTTGGCAAAAGGCCAATGTTACTGGTCCGCATTCCGCAGGATCGGTCAAAACGCGGAAGGCGCGTGGCAATGCCGTAAGCAATTGCTCAGCTCGTGTGATGCGATCAAAATATCGGCTGACGGGTTTGAATGCATCATTGGCTGAAACGGTCCCGTCGCCAAAATCCTCAATCTGTTGCAACACAGGGTCAGGTCCACGATTGGCAAAGACATCACCGGGTACAAACAACACAGGCAATCTATTAGCATGCGCCAGTGCAGCTGCCGTCACCATATTAGTCGCCCCTGGTCCGATCGAGGATGTGACCATCATTGATCGTTTACGACCCAACTGTTTGGCATACGCAATGGCCGTATGCGCCATGGTTTGCTCGTTATGTCCGCGATAGGTCGGCAAGTCCTCTTGCACCTGATACAGCGCCTCACCCAATCCTGCGACATTGCCGTGGCCAAAAATTGCCCAACATCCCGCAATCAGTGTTTCACCCTGTTCGTTGCGTTGTGCGGCAATGTATTTCACCATTGCTTGTGCAGCGGTTAGTCGAAGTGTTTTACTCATATCAAACATCCATTATTTTCAATTTGCGGCATGCGCCGCAGCGCGCGCCTGATCCCAAATTTCGCACAGACGTTGATAGCGCCCACGCATCATGTCAATCGCCTCAGCATCGCCTATTTCGTCCGCCATCCAAGCGCGCGCCGCATCCCCAAAGATCGTGCGCCCCACGGCAAACCCTTTGACCAAGGGTTGCTTTGCCGCCATAGCAAAGCTTGCGGCTAATTCTGCCTCGGGTGCGTCCAAACCTAATACAACAATCCCGCGGGTATAGGGATCATTGCGTTCAATGGCCTCCACCGCATTTTGCCATGCGGCTGCGGTTTTAAATGGCTCAAGCTTCCACCAATCTGGATAGACACCCAAATCATAAAACTGCTGAATCAAGGTTGCAGTGGTCATATCATCGACCGTCCCCACCTTGGACGGGATAATTTCCAGCAAAAATTCCAACCCATTTCGACGACTGGCATGCCACAGGCGTTTGACCACCTCTTCTTGCTCTGCCCGCATGGCAGCGTCATCATCGGGGTGACAAAACACCAACAGTTTCACAACATTCTCGCGCGCCCATTCGCGCAGTTGCCCTAAATCTTCACCCAATTCAGGTTCCAATTGAATGGGGCGCGAACCCGGTAATTCGGTTGGCCGCCCAATCCAAAGCCCAGTGCCAGAGGCCGCATGAAGCGCTGCACGCCCAATGCGATTGTCACATAAAATGCCGTAACCCTCTTGCCCCGCTTGAACCTGAAGAGCGGCTTGCAAACACAATTCTTTGAACGCGCCGCCTTTGTCTTTGGTATATCCCGCCATATCTTCCAATTGCATACGATGATCAAAGGCAAAGGTTTTAACGCTGGACCAATCCCCAGCCCGATTGGTGGCCCAATGCACCTGTTCCAATTCTGCGTCATTTCGCAAATCTGGCCGCGTGATCCCACGTTTGAAGAAGAACTGAAGCTCCTCCCAACTGGGATAGGCGGGTGTGCATCCATGCCGGCTAACGGCAAAGGCACCACATGCATTGGCGTATTTTAACGCAACTGGCCATGTTTCTCCGTCAAGCCATCCTTTAAGCAGGCCAGACATAAATCCATCCCCTGCCCCAAGAACATTAAACACCTCAATCGGAAAACCAGGACCCGCTTCGCCCGCATCCAAACTGTCTGGAATATCGCCCGTAAAGGCAACGGCCCCCGCCGCCCCGCGTTTACAGACCAGTGTCGCAGCCGATACGCCACGCACGGCGCGCAGGGCCTCAATCGTGTTTGTACTGCCCCCAGCGATGTGGAACTCTTCTTCTGTTCCGACAATCAGATCAAACAAATGTAGCGTGGTTTGCAGTTTTTGCGTTACCGCATCGCTTTCCACAAAGCGGCTTTCGCCGTCCCCGTGTCCTGCAACACCCCAAAGGTTGGGACGATAATCAATATCAAGTGCCGTTTGAAGACCTGCGTCACGCGCGATGTTCAGCGCCTTAATCGTGGCCGCCTCAACCTGCGGATTGCTAAGATGCGTGCCTGTGGCCACAACCGCACGAGCAGAACGGATAAAATCGGGATCAATGTCGTCTTCACAAAGTCCCATATCCGCGCAATTTTCACGATAAAAGATCAGTGGAAACTGCTCTTCGTCGCGAATGCCCAGCAAAACCAAGGCGGTCAGACGATCAGGATCAATCTTGACCCCTGATGTTTCAACGCCTTCGCGCTGAAGCTGTTCAATGATAAACCGCCCCATATGTTCATCACCAACACCCGTAATCACAGCGCTTCGCAGCCCAAGACGGGATGTTCCACAGGCGATATTCGTGGGCGATCCACCAATGTATTTGTCGAACGATCCCATATCCTCAAGGCGCCCACCAATTTGCGCGCCATATAAATCAACGGATGATCGACCAATGGTGATTAAGTCCAAAGATGTCATTATACGTCACCCAATTTCACTGGCATCCCTGTTTTTGCGGATTGCGTCGCCGCTTCGGCCATAGCT
>JAFMKS010000107.1 GCA_017852835.1 Paracoccaceae bacterium | reverse complement strand
GGCCCAAATCAGGACTGGCCGAGGCATGGCTTGCCTTGCCAAAAAATTCGAAATCCACTCGCGCCGCCGCAAGGGATGATCCCGTCACAACAGTGGCGATGGACCCGGGGTGCCATGTGATCGCGATATCACAATCCTGAAACGCCCCTCGTTTCACCATGAATGATTTGGCCGATCCCCCCTCTTCCGCGGGACATCCATAATAGCGCACGCGCCCCGGTGTTCCCGTTTCCTCTAACCAATTTTTCAGGGCGATTGCCGCCAACATGGCCGCCGATCCCAACATGTTGTGACCACATCCATGCCCATTGGCCCCCGTTTCCAAGGCCTGTTGTTCGGGCAGGTCCGCCACCTGACTAAGTTCGGCCAATGCATCATATTCCCCCAAGAACCCGATCACAGGCCCGCCCGAACCCGCCTCACCAATCACGGCTGTGGGAATGCCAGCGGCCTCTTTTTCAACACGAAAGCCTTGCGCCTCTAACTCCTCGATATGCAGCGCGACGGATTTATGTTCGCCGTAACACGTCTCTGGGACAGCCCAAACATTATCCGACAGGGCCCGCAGGCGGTCGGCGTTTTCGTCAATGTGCTTCCAAATCGGGTGCTGGTTCATAATAATCTCCGCTAAAACATGTCCAAAGCCTACGCTGTTCAGAATTTATTTTTCAAGCATATTCTTTGGTGACAATCGCGCTTGCATCCGCGCGATAGCTTGATCACAGTGCAGTTGAATTGACACGAAACATGGAACGCCCCTGCGCGATGACACCTGAAATTTGCACACTTGGACATGATGCCCTTTTGGTGCGCTTTGCCCGCGAAGCGAGTGAGGCCGCAACCGCCTGTGTTCAAGTTATGTTGCGTTTGATTGATGAGGCCGATTTGCCGCATGTCACCGAAATTGCCCCTGCTCTGGCCTCGGTCATGGTGCGGTTTCCGGGGGGGACGGATGTGCGGTCTTTGCTGCACCAACATCTGAGTGATCTGATCAGGAAAACCGATTGGTCAACTGTCGGCGTGCCAACGGCCAAGCGGCGCTGGATCATTCCCGTTTGTTTTGACAGTGACGCCGCCCCACATCTGGCCGAGGTTGCGCAAATTGCAGGTAAATCCGAGGCCACGATCATTCATGATTTGGAAAACGTGGATGTGCGCGTGCTGGCCTTGGGCTTTGCCCCCGGGCAACCCTATATCGGACTATTGCCGCAGGAATGGGATATGCCGCGCACATCGACCTTAACGGTAGAGGTTCCCGCAGGCGCATTGGTGACAGCCGTGCGGCAGTTGGTTTTATTTGCAAACCCTTCACCCACAGGCTGGCGCCAAATTGGGATGAGTGCATTTAGACCTTTTACCCCAGAAACCGACACCCCCATTTTACTGCGTGCAGGGGACGCCATGCAATTTTCACGCGCATCCGCAGATGACATTGCACGACTACAGGCATCAGGGGATCCTAAAGGGGGCGCGATATGTCAGTCCCTTTGATCGAAATCATTCGTGCGACGGTTGGCCTGTCTATTCAGGATATGGGGCGCACTGGCACAACCGCGATTGGCCTGTCCCAAGGGGGCGCGATGGATAAGCTTGCCCTGATCGAGGCCGCAGCTTTATTGGGTAAAACCCAACCATCACCCGCAATTGAGTTTATGGGGATTGGTGGATCATTGCGTGTGTCGTGCGACGTGACCGTTGCACTGACGGGCGGTGAAATGACTGCGAAAGTGGGTGATCGCCTGCTGCAATGGAACGCAACACATACACTGAATGCGGGGGATATTATTGAATTAAGCGCCCCAAAATCAGGAGTCTACGGCTATTTAACACCACATGCGCAGCTTGCCACACCACGGGTTTTTGATAGCCAATCGAGCCACGTCAGCGCAGGTGTGGGCCATTGGTTGCAGTCTGGTGATATTGTCAACGGGACACCCATGGCTCTTGCGCGATCTATGAAAATTCGCGCCATTGACCGTCTTGGCGGTGGAACGGTTCGGTATCTGGCAGGACCACAAACAGATTTGTTTTCAGATGCCGACGTTAACCGCTTTCACGCCACCCCATTTAGTGCAAGCCACATTGCCAATCGCAGAGGCGTCAAAGTTGATTTTGAGGGGGCACCGTTTACGCCGCAAAACGCCCATGGCATCGTGTCCGATATTATCGTGACGGGCGACATCCAAATGACGGGGGATGGAGAACCTTATGTCCTAATGTCAGAGTGTCAAACTATGGGCGGCTATCCCAGAATTGGCACGGTGATCCCTGCGGACCTGCCGATACTAGCCCAAGCCAAGGCGGGCACGCCCATTCGATTTGAACAAATCACCCTAGAGCAAGCCGATACGATCATGGCGGATCCGATTTCTGCGGCGACCTTATCAACCCGATTATCCACGCTCGTGCGTGATCCCGCAGAGATCAGCGATCTGGTATCCTATCAACTCATAAGCGGCGCGATCACAGGTTACGAGGATTGAGAACCCTTGAAATAAAAGCGCTCGGCGTTGTCATGGAATACTGCTTTATGATGTTCTTCAGGAACGATCGCCATATGCCGTTCCATCAGTTCATCAAAACTACTGGACAGCGAACAAACGGGAAAGTTCGAACCAAACATAACACGATCTGGTCCGAATTGTTTCATCACGACATCCGCGATTGGGCGAACGGTTCCTGCATTCCAATCATGATCAAACATGCCCAAACCCGATAATTTACACGACACATTTTGCAGGGCGGACAATTGCGCGAGACCCGCGGCCCATTTTACAATTCCATCTGATGATCTGTCATAGGGCGAACCCGCGTGGCACAGCGCCACCTGTAAATCGGGAACCTGCTCCAAAACTTTGCCCATGGGTTTCATCAATTCGGGGATTAATTGCAAATCAAAGGACAGACCACGCGACGCAAGGCTGTGCAAACCTGCTTTGAATTCGGGATCGGCGATCAATGCATTGGTGCCGTTCTTGGCATCCTCGTCTGGCGACCGCCCAACAATTTGACGAACACCGACGACGGACGGCAGTGCCTGAAACTGATCCAACTGAACGTCGCGATCTGGCGCCGTTAAATCACAAAATGCAACTTGGACCATCGGCCATTCTGGGTTGGCATGTGCCACCTGATCCACCCAACGCGCTTCGGCCAAACCATCCTCTGCCCCAACCTGAATATGGACCGATGCCACAAATCCATGGTTGTGCGAAATTGCACGATGCTCCGCCAACAGGTAATCCCGCTGTATGGGCGTTGGATCACCAAAAAACCGCGGTTTCCCAAACTCCATCAGCCACGGATAATGCACGTCCTTAAGGTCCCAAAGATGGTGGTGAGAATCGATACGCTTCATCATCCTTCAATCCTCTTCATCCGCCCAAGCACATCCAAACCCTGTTGATGCATTACATGAAGAAAATCAATAAAGATCCAGTTTTCAATTAATTTATCACCTTCTCGACGATAAATATCAATCACACGAAATTCCAACCTTTCCGAATTTCCAGGCATGCCCATGAACCCACCAGCGTGTCGCGCGGTAAAGTTTGGCCAGCCAAAAAATCCACCATAATGGCCCTCTGCCACCCGCGCAATATGATTGGTTTTTGACCGCTCTTTGAACGCCGCACGGAACGGTCCAGAATGCTGTTTTGCATAACGCTCGATTGTGTAGGTTGCACCAACGCCGGCAGGCCCCCACCAAATCATGTCGTCATGCCATGTGCGCGCCAGCTCTTCTTCCA
>JAFMKS010000106.1:2048-3864 GCA_017852835.1 Paracoccaceae bacterium | reverse complement strand
CCCTGATTATTGGTGAAGATGATCGCATCACTAGAGTTGTGGAATGCAGATATGAGGTTATTCACAAATTCTCGATTGTCTTCGGGCTGAATTGCCTCTTCCATCAGCCTGCACATCAAAACACGAGTGCCTGCGGTGCGATAAATTTCGGACGTAATTTTCACGTCCCTTGGCCCATCCTCGCCGGCGAAGGAGGTAGCCAGTTCATATTTACCTTGTGCAGCCAAAGTTAGATTTTCAGCAAAATCACGCTTTCCCGATTTGTCAGCAAGACAGGATTGAAGTTTCATTCCCTGCAAATCTGCATGCTCCTTGCCCAGCAGATCTGCAAGCGCATGGTTGGCGTGCAATATGGTGCCAGAGTCGGCGTTCAAAAATGCGATGGGTTCTGAGCTGCCATTGAGCAAGATTTTGAAATGCGCGTCAAACTCGCGTTTCTCTTCGATGCTGCGTTCCACTGCCAGTTGAGATTGAATAAGGCGCTGCTGATTTTCCGAAAGAGAGCGTAAATCACGTCCGAGTAGCAAGATTTTGTCCGGGTCACCCAGTGAGTGGATATTGTAGCGCACCGGGAATTGCCATAGTGCGTTATCCTCATGGTTGAGCTCAAGCCCATAAAATATCGTTTCACCAGCTTTGATCCGGTCAATCGCGCGTTGTAATTTAGGTTTACTTTCACCGGTGAGAAAGTTGTTAAAATTGCACCCCTCCCAGTGAGACAGATTTCCAAAAGTTTTATCGGAACTGTTGAGAAGGATGGAGTGCACTGTTGCATTCTGATCAATGAGCAACGCGATATCCGATGATGTCGCCAAAATACCTCCTAAGTATTCTGGTTCAATCATTGGAATTGCGCCGAATTCCCAATCTAAATCAGAACTGCTCTTCATGATCTATTGACCTCCTACACCATCACAGACGCACTTTCGATGCTATTTACAATGACGTCAAGTTTGTTGGTCACATGATCAAAATCACCAGTCATGTCTTCACGACCACCTGTTGATAAGAACGACCCGCCTAAGAAGAAAACTGGCTGATAGGCATAGTCCTGTCTAATTAGGTTGACACATTGTGCTGAAATTTTGACTGTTTCGAGAGAGCTAGCGGAAAAGAGTACCGCATCAAACTTATTTTCAAAAACAGTCTTGGTTACGTCTTCTGCAGGCCTGCCCAGGCACATTTTTACAGAGAAATCTAAGCGTCTAAGTTGGTCGGCTAAGACAAGCGCCCCAAGTGTATGTTGTTCAGGGGCTGGTGCGGCCAACAATATGCATTTTCCCTCGCCACCTAGTACGTTAAATCCACGCTGATGAATAATGTGTTTCAGGACCAATTGTAGGTGGGCGCATCCCACGGAGACGGTTGCAAAGCTGAGTGAGTCATTGGACCATTCTTGGCCATAAATGCGCGCAATTCTGGGAATGCAGTAATCAACAATCGCATCCGCGTGTACTCCGCGAGAAATGAGTGTGTTGACGGCAGTCGACGCATCGAATTTATTTGAAAGACAGTAGCGTTCTAGCCAATCGGACGCGAACTCAATGCGCCTGCTAGTTTCGGGGTTTAAATTTCCACGTGCCACATTCAAAACATCCTTAGCGAGGCCCTGAATGTGCCCGCTTGATAGTTTTTCTCTTGTTGGCCTTCGGTTGGTTCTATCCATCATTGCCCTCAGTCATAGCTAACAGTGGCGACGCGGCAATTGGTTCCAGTTAAGTATGTACTTGTCTTTGATTGTCTCAAAACCAACGCATGCTGTCAAATTTAATCTGTTTCCGTAAATGAGCAAATCCTACGCCCCTTTTCTCTATTT
>JAFMKS010000106.1:0-1574 GCA_017852835.1 Paracoccaceae bacterium | reverse complement strand
TGGCATACGTATGGGCGTTGTTCGCAAATTACCTTTCAGAGCAACAACTTATGCTGCTCGCGCTGACGGCTTATGCTGTTTATTTAATTAATGCTGTGCAGTTTGTTTGGAAGCTTAGGGTCGCTCGGTTGCAAACAGTTGTGGAGGGTGAATATGCCTAACGATTTGTCACCATCTGCCTGCAGTGCAGCCCCAATATTAAAAGAGCGCGGACAGCATGAAGTCTTCTGTGGGCTGACCTCAATTATCTGGTTGCATCGCAAAATGCAGGATGCGTTTTTCTTGGTCGTTGGATCGCGCACTTGTGCTCATCTTTTGCAAAGTGCAGCTGGGGTGATGATCTTTGCTGAGCCGCGTTTTGCAACCGCTATTTTGGAAGAAACGGACTTGGCCGGAATGGCTGATGCCCACCAAGAGTTAGAGCGAGTCGTTTCAGATTTGTTGTCAAGACGATCTGACATAAAGCGTTTATTTCTTGTCGGCTCATGCCCGTCCGAAGTCATTAAGATTGACCTTGCGACGATGGCAAAAAAACTTTCACAAAAATATCACCCAGACGTGAATGTTGTGAATTTTTCGGGTTCTGGCATCGAAACGACCTTCACTCAGGGGGAAGACGCGTGTTTGGAAGCAGTGATTCGCGACCTGCCTAACGATGACAAAACACAACTCGCAGTGCTTGGTGCCCTGCCAGATGTCGTGCAGGATCAGATGATGCGTCTTTTCACTGACATGGGCATTGATGACGTACTTGTTCTGCCTCAGCAGACTGCGGGAATCCCCGCGGGTGTTGGAAAGAATACACATTTTATTTGTGCTCAACCATTCTTGGGCGCGGCTTATGATGAAATGGTCCGCCGAGGCGCAAATGCAATTCATGCGCCTTTCCCTTTTGGCGCAAATGGGACGACCGAATGGCTAGCTGCTATTGCGAAACGTTTTGGCATTGATCAGGATAAATTTGACGCAGCGACCGCGGGGCCCAAGGCACGGGCAGAGCGAGCGATTGCTAAGGTTTCCGAAACCTTGGCGGGCCGCAGTATTTTCTTTTTCCCAGATAGCCAACTTGAAGTGCCACTGGCGCGCTTTCTAAGTGATGAATGTGGGATGAAACTCACCGAAGTGGGAAGCCCATACATTCACCGCGCACTCGTTGGTGAAGATCTGAAATTGATTGAACACAATGCTGTGATTTCAGAGGGCCAAGACGTTGAAAAGCAGCTTGACCGCGTGACTGCATGTAATCCTGATTTGACGGTTTGTGGGTTAGGATTGGCAAATCCGCTAGAGGCGCAAGGGCTCTCAACCAAATGGGCGATCGAGTTGGTGTTTAGCCCAATCCATTTTTATGAACAGGCTGCGGATCTTGCTGGATTGTTTGCCCGTCCAATTGTGCGCTCTGATCTATTAAAAGTTGGGGGCGCGATATGAAGTTGTCAGTTTGGACATACGAAGGCCCGCCCCACGTAGGTGCCATCCGTGTGGCGACAGGCATGAAGAAGGTACATTTGGTGCTGCACGCGCCCCAGGGTGATACATATGCCGATTTGTTATTTACGATGATCGAACGGCGC